>DATFYA010000186.1 GCA_035315345.1 Candidatus Methylomirabilota bacterium | reverse complement strand
AACTCCCTCCTGCCGCTCGACCCGCAGTTGGCTCCGTACCTCGACTACCCGGTCTCGACGGAGGGCACGGTAACCGTGCCGACTATCGACCTCGATACCTTCTGTTCGCGGGAGGGGATTGACCACCTCTCGATCCTGAAGCTGGACGTACAAGGGGCGGAACAGGCCGTGTTGAGCGGGGCGACTCGATTGCTGACCGAGTCTCGCATCGATCTGGTATTTACAGAATTCAATATCGTGTCAGTGTATCGGGAGCAGACGACGAGCTGGACGCTTCTCGAGCGGCTCGCCATGTTCGGCTATCAGCTGTTCGACTTCTACCACCACCGTTGGGCTCCAACCGGTCAACTGAAGTGGGGTGATGCTCTTTTCCTGAGCTCTGAAATCCGCCGGCGTGCGGGTATCTAGAACAGATCCGTCGCCGAGTTGGCGATCTTGCGTCCAATGTCCGCGGCGGCCTGGCCGGCGGCGCCCCGGCCCTGGGCGAGGGTGTCCGAGACTTGGCCCTGTACCTGGAAGTCGGCGACCTGGGTGAGGCCGTTCTCCTGCCAGAGCACCTTGTTCTGCCGCACGTCGCGGAACGTCACGTTCAGGACGACGATCAGGTGGTAGGCCTGCACGTTCTGGTTGCGGTCGAAGCCGGCGCCGTCGATCTGGGTGGCGAGGATTTCGCCTTCCAGGATGGAGTCGGCCTGATCGAGCGGCACGACCTTCAGCCGGCCCCCGCTGGAGAAGGCGGAGATGACGGCCGAGGTGATGGCGTTCTCGAAGCCGGGCACATCGCTCTGGTTCCTGAAGATCGGCACCGCCACCGTCTTGATGTGGCTCGGCAGGTTGCCGTGAAAGCTGTACCCGCATCCCCCCGACAAGCCGGCGACGAGAGCGAGCAGCAGGCCGAGAACGGCGCGGCGCAGAGAGGGGCTCATCGTGGCTGCGCTAGATTATGGCACGCGTTCGGTCGGGCGCAACGGTCCCCGATGCTATAATCCGGCCGGAATGCAGCCGACGTGCCCGAGCGGCGACCCGCCATGAAGGTGGCGCTGGTCCACGACTGGCTCACCGGGATGCGCGGCGGCGAGCGGTGCCTCGAAGTATTCTGCGAGCTGTTCCCCGACGCGCCGATCTACACGCTGCTCCACTCGCCAGGCTCGGTGGCGCCGACGATCGAGCGCCGGGCCATTCACACCTCGTTCATCCAGCACCTTCCCGATGCGGAGCGACGCTACCGTCACTACCTCCCGCTCTTCCCGGCCGCCATCCGGCGCTTTGACCTGACCGGGTACGACCTGGTGCTCTCGTCCAGCCACGCGGTGGCCAAGAGCGTACGCGCCCCGCGCGGCGCGCTCCACGTGTGCTACTGCTTCACCCCGATGCGTTACGTCTGGGACCTCTACGACGACTACTTCGGGCGTGGCGCGGGGTGGGCCACGTCGGTGCTGATGCCGCCCGTCGCGGCCGCGCTGCGGCGGTGGGACCGGCGCACCGCGGCGGGCGTGCATCGGTTCGTGGCCATCTCGCACTTCATCGCCGACCGCATCCGCCGGGTGTACGGGCGCGAGGCGGACGTCATCTACCCGCCGGTCGACGTCTCGCGCTTCCGGATCGAGGAGTCGCCCGGCGACTACTACCTGGTGGTCTCGGCGCTGACGCCGTACAAGCGCGTGGACCTCGCGGTGGAGGCGGCCGGGCGGCTCGGCCGCCGCCTCCTGGTGGTGGGCACCGGGCCGGAGGAGCGGCGGTTACGAGCGCTGGCCGGCCCCACCGTGGAGCTGCTGGGCTGGCGGGACGATGCCGAGACCGCCGCGCTCTACGCCGGCTGCCGTGCGCTGATCTTCCCCACGCTCGAGGATTTCGGGATCACCCCGCTCGAGGCCATGGCGGCGGGGCGGCCGGTCATCGCGTTCGGGCAGGGGGGCGCGCTCGAGACGGTGGTGGCCCCCGGCGGCGCCGAGCCACCCACCGGGCTCTTCTTCGAGCGCCAGACCGTGGACGCCCTCGTGGACGCGATCCGGCGCTTCGAGTCCGGCCGGTACCGTTTTGAGCCCAAGGACCTGCGTCTGCGCGCCGAGGGGTTCGACCGCGGTCTGTTCAAGGAGCGGGTGCAGACCTACCTGACCGCGAGGCTCCGGGAGCATCGCGCGTGCTGAAGGCCTACTCGCGGCTCCTGGAGCAGCTGATGCTGGCGTGCGACCTGCTGCTGGTCGCCGTGTGCTGGCTGCTCGCCTACGGCCTGCGCTTCTATGTGATCGTCCCGCCGATCACCGGCGGGGCGGTCCCCCCGCTGGGGCCCTACCTGCTCATGCTGCTGCCGATCCTGGTGGTGTGGGGCGTGTGCTTCCACGCCTTCGATCTCTACCGCCCGCGCCGCATCGGCTCGCATCTCTCGGAGGCCGCCGACATCGCCAAGGCGTCCACCATGGGCGGGCTCGTGCTGGTGTCGGTGATGGCCTTCTTCTTCAAGGAGTACGAGTACTCCCGCGTCGTCATCATCTATTTCTGGCTGCTCTCGATCGGGGTGGTCTGGTTCTCCCGGGCCGCGTTCCGCGAGGCGCTCCGCTTCGCGCGACGGCGAGGCCTCAACCTGCGTCAAGTCGTCATCGTGGGCGACGGCGAGCCGGTCGCCGCGGTGCTGCAGCGGATCCAGTCGCGGCCCGACGTGGGCCTCCGCATCCTGGGCCTCGTCGGGGACGACAAGGACGGGAGCCGCGACGGGCGGTGGCTGGGCGGCTACGCCGACCTGCGGACGGTCCTGGACTCGCGCGAGGTGGACCACGTCATCATCGCCCTGGCCCACGAGGATTACGCGCGGTTGCCCGGCCTGCTCGACGCGATCGGCGACGAGCCGGTCACCATCCACGTGGTGCCCGATCTCTTCCGGTTCACCTCGCTGC
>DATFYA010000185.1 GCA_035315345.1 Candidatus Methylomirabilota bacterium | reverse complement strand
TGGCGACCGCGCCGCTCTACGCGGACTACACCCCCTTCTACCTGGGCCTGCTCACCGAGGTCCTGGTGTTCGGCCTCTTCGCGCTCGCCTACGACGTGCTGCTCGGCCACGCGGGCGTGCTCTCCCTCGGCCACTCCGCGTTCCTCGGGGTCGCCGCCTACGTCACCGGGATCCTGCTCGCGCGCTTCCGGCTCCCCCTCGAGCTGTCGATCCTGGCCGGCGCCCTCGGGGGCCTGCTGACCTCGCTCGTGCTCGGGGTGCTGGTGCTGCGCAAGCGCGGCGTGTATCTGGCGATGCTCACGCTCGCGCTGTCGCAGGTCTTCTACTACGTGGTGCTGATGTGGACGCCGGTCACCGGCGGCACCGACGGCCTCGGCAACCTGCCGATCCTCCACCTGAGCGACCCGCTCGGCTGGCGGCTCTCCAAGAGGCCGATCACTCGCTATTACATCGTCGCCACCGTGATCTTCGTGGCCATGCTCGCCATCCGCCACCTGCTCCGCTCCCCGCTCGGCCGTGTCATGCGCGCGGTCAAGGCCAACGAGACGCGCGCGGCCGCCTGCGGCTACGACACCCTTCGCGTGAAGCTGGCCGCCTTCGCGGTCTCCGGGCTCTTCTCGGGGCTGGCCGGCGCGCTGCTCACGGTCGTGCTCGAGTTCGTCCCGATCGAGAACATCCACTGGGGCATGTCGGGCGCGGTGCTGATCATGGCCCTCTTCGGCGGCACCGGCACGCTGCTGGGGCCCTTCGTGGGCGCGGGCGTGTTCATCTGGATGCGCGATTTCCTCTCCAAGTACCTCGAGTACTGGGAGGTCTTCGTGGGCGGCGCCTTCGTGCTGATCGTGTTGTTCCTCCCCGACGGCATCGTGGGCAGCCTCACCCGGCTGCTCTCCCGGCGCCGGCCGGCGCCGGTCGAGGCCGCGGAGGACGTCCTGCCCGACCCCGCGCGTCTCGTCGCCGCGCCCGCGCGCGCCGCCGGCGACGGCGACGGCGGCCCCTTGCTGGAGAGCCGCGGCCTCACCAAGACGTTCGGCGGCCTCACCGCGGTGAACGGGGTGGACTTCCAGGTGCGCCCGGGCGAGCTGCGCTCGGTCATCGGCCCCAACGGCGCGGGCAAGACCACGTTCTTCAACCTGCTGACCGGCGTGCTGCCGCCCTCGGCCGGGCGCATCCTGTTCAAGGGCCGGGACGTCACCGGCCTGCCCGCGCACCGCGTCTCCCGCCTCGGCATCGCCCGCTCCTATCAGGTCACCAACATCTTCGGCGACCTCACCGTGCTCGAGAACGTGCGCATCGCGGCCCAGTCGCGGGTGACCCACTACCGCTTCTGGGGCAGCGCGGAGAGCCTGCGCGGCGTCACCGACCGCGCCGAGGAGATCCTCCGCCATCTGGGCCTCGCGGCCAAGCGGGACGCGCTCGCCCGGGAGCTCTCCCACGGCGAGCAGCGCTACCTCGAGATCGGCATCGCGCTCGCCACCGAGCCCGACTTCCTCCTCCTCGACGAGCCGACCGCGGGCATGAGCCCGGACGAGACGCGGCGCACCGCCGCCTTCGTGCGGCGCCTCGCCGGCCACCTCACGATCGTGGTGGTCGAGCACGACATGGAAGTGGTCATGGGCATCTCCGACCGCATCACCGTGCTCAACTACGGCGAGATCCTCGCCGAGGGCACCCCCGCCGAGATCCGCGAGAGCGCGGACGTGCGCCGGGTGTACCTGCGGGACTGAGCCGATGCTGCGGGTCGAGGGCGTGGACAGCTACTACGGCCTGAGCCACGTGCTCCAGGGCGTGTCGCTGACCGTCGACACCGGCGAGGCGGTGGCCCTCCTCGGCCGCAACGGGGCGGGCAAGACCACCACGCTCAAGACGATCATGGCAGTGGTGCGGGCCCGGCGCGGCCGCGTCACGTGGAACGGCGAGGACATCACCGCGCTGCCGCCCCACCGCATCGTGCGGGCCGGCATCGGCTACGTGCCCGAGGAGCGCCGCATCTTCCCGAACCTCTCCGTCTACGAGAACCTCAAGATGGCGCGCTTGACCACCGACCGCGGCCGGCGCATGGACGCCTATCTGGCCCGCGTGCTCGAGCTGTTCCCCCCGCTGGGCGATCGCCTCGCCAACAAGGGCAAGACCCTCAGCGGCGGCGAGCAGCAGATGCTCACGATGGCCCGCAGCCTCGGCACCGACCCCAAGCTCCTGCTCATCGACGAGCCCACCGAGGGCCTGATGCCCGCCTTCGTCGAGACGATCGGGCGCACCATCACCGAGATCCAGCGCCAGGGAGTGGCGGTGCTGCTGGTCGAGCAGAACACGCGTCTCGCGCTCGAGGCCACCCGGCGCGCGTACGTGATCGAGAAGGGCGTGATCAAGCATGAAGCGCGCTCGCGCGACCTCGCGGCCGACGCGGAGGCGCGCCACCGCTACCTGGGGGTGTGATGCGCTTCGGTCACTCCCGCCGACCGGTCACGCCATCGCCCAGCCCTGCGAGAGCACCTCGGCCTGCTCCAGAAAGGTTGTGCTTCGGCTGATTGCAAGGTTAGGGCGAACGGGGGGTTACAGCTTGCCCAGCGCCCGGAGGATCACCTCGGGCGTCATCGGTACGCGGGTGATGCGCGCCTCGAACGGGCTGAGCGCGTCGTTGACCGCGTTGAGCACCGCGCCCGGCGCGCCCGCGACGCCGCCCTCGCCCGCGCCCTTGAAGCCGCCTTCGGAGTAGCGAGTGGGCGTCTCCACGTGGGCGACGTGGATGTCGGGCATCTCCGCGGCCATCGGGACCAGGTAGTCCATCATCGTGGTCGTGAGCAGCTGGCCCTGCTCGTCGTACACGCAGTGCTCGAAGAGCGCGTCGCCGATGCCGTGGGCCACTCCGCCCCGGATCTGCTCGTCCACCAGCATCGGATTGATGATGCGGCCGCAGTCCTCCGCCACCCAGTGGCCGAGCAGCGTCACGAAACCGGTCTCCACGTCGACCTCGACGTGGGAGAGCTGGACGCCGTTGGTGTAGGCCAGGGGCTGGTGGCGCGGCACGTAGTGCCGGGTCACGGTCAGCTCCGACTGGAAATCCTTGGGCAGCGTGTCGGGGCGGAAGTAGGCGATGCGCCCCAGCTCGGCCAGCGGCAGCCGCGCCTCCCCGGTGGCCGCGTCCACCACGTGGCCGCCGCGCACGTCGAGGTCGAGCGGGTCCGCCTCGAGCACCGCCGCCGCGACCTTGAGGATGTTCTCCTTGAGCGCCTTGCCGGTGTGGATGGTGGCCTCGCCGCCGATGCCCGCTCCGCGGCTGCCCCACGTGCCGCCGCCGTAGGGGGTGACCATGGTGTCGCCGGTCACCACCCGCACGTCGGCGAGCGGCACCCCTACGGTGCTCGCGGCCACCTGGGCCAGGATCGTGTCGGTCCCCTGCCCCTGCTCGGTGACGCTCGAGATCACGGTGAGCTTGCCGCTCGGCTCCAGCCGGATCGTCGTGCCGTCCTGCGAGGAGATGCGCGCGCCGCCGGTGCCGTAGGTCTGCGCGCCGGGCACCGTGAGGTCGATGAACACGCACAGGCCGAGCCCACGATACACGCCGGCCGCGCGCAGCCGGTCGCGCTCGGCGCAGAGCGCGCGGTAGCCGGCCAGGTCCAGCACCGCGTCGAGCGACTCGTGGTGCGAGAGCCTCTCGAAGAAGAGCCCGCTCGGCGCGCTGTACGGATACATGTCGGCGGTGAGCAGGTTGCGGCGCCGCACCTCCACCGGGTCCAGCCCGAGCTCACCGGCGACCCGGTCCACCATCGCCTCCATGACCAGCGCGGCCACCGGGTGGCCGACCGCGCGGTACTGCGACATCGGGGTCTTGTTCTGGAACACCACCCGCCCGCGCGCGTCGTAGTCGCGGAACCGGTAGGGGCCGGGCGTGGTGCGCAGCACCTGCCCGCTCTCCACCACGCTCGAGCGCGGATACATCGAGAAGGGGCCGACCGGGGCGAGGTCGTCGAGACGCATCGCCAGGATGGTGCCGTCGCGCTTGACCGCGATCTCCGCGGTCACCCGGTGATCGCGCGAGTGGATGTCGGTCTGGAACGATTCCACCCGGTCGGCGAGGAACTTCACGGCCCGCCCCAGCATCACCGCGATGGCGCAGGTGGCGATCTCGTCCGGGTACGTGTGAATCTTGAGCCCGAAGGAGCCGCCCACGTCCCGGTTGATCACGCGCACGCGGTGCTCGGGGATCCGCAGGTGCCGGGAGAGGATGTCGTGGAACATGTACGGCGCCTGGCCCGAGTGGTACACGGTGAGCGTCTCGTCGGCCGGATCGTAGTCGGCCAGCACCACGCGCGGCTCGAGGCTCACGACGGTGTGCCGGCCGGTGTCGAAGGTGTCGCGGTAGACCGCGTCGGCGTCCCGGAACGCGGCGTCC
>DATFYA010000184.1 GCA_035315345.1 Candidatus Methylomirabilota bacterium | reverse complement strand
ACAAAGACCCGAAGGGCGAAGAGGCCCAACGCACACGCAGCGAGACAGCCCACACGGCGCTTCACAAAGACCCGAAGGGCGAAGAGGCCCAACGCACACGCAGCGAGACAGCCCACACGGCGCTTCACAAAGACCCGAAGGGCGAAGAGGCCCAACGCACACGGAGACAGACAGCCCGATGACCACTCAGAAAAACACCGTCAAGCAAGCCATCTGCGAAGCCATCGACCGCAATGCCGATCGCATCATCGGGCTCGGGGAGCGCATCCGGAAGCATCCCGAGCTCGGCTTCAAGGAGTTCAAGACCGCGCGCCTCGCCGAGGAGACGTTCAGCGAGCTGGGGCTCAAGCCGCGGAGCGGGCTGGCCGTCACCGGGGTCCGCGCCGAGGCGTCGGGCGCCCGGCCGGGCCCCACCTTCGCGCTGCTCGGCGAGCTGGACGGCCTGGTGGTGGCCGGCCATCCGGTGGCCGACCCGGAGACCGGCGCCGCCCACGCCTGCGGGCACAATGCGCAGATGGCGGGGCTGCTCGGGGCGGCGATGGGGCTGCTCGAGGCGCGGGCCTTCGATCACCTGGCCGGCCGCGTGGTCTTCTTCGCGGTGCCCGCCGAGGAGTACGGCGACGTGGAGTGGCGCGTGGAGCAATCGCGGGCCGGCCGCATCGAGTTCCTCGGCGGGAAGCCCGAGCTGTTGCGCCTGGGTCACTTCGACGACGTGGATCTGGCGATGATGATCCACACCACCTCGCAGCCCGAGATGAAGAAGACGGGCGTGTCCGCATCGAACAACGGCTGCATCGTGAAGACGGTGCGCTACGTCGGTCGCGCCTCGCACGCCGGCGGCGCGCCCCATCTCGGGATCAACGCGCTGTACGCGGCCAACATCGGCCTGTCCGCGATCAACGCCCTGCGCGAGACCTTCCGCGATGAGGACTCGATCCGCGTGCATCCGATCATCACCCACGGGGGCAGCCAGGTGAACGTGATCCCGGGCGAGGTGCGCATCGAGACCTACGTGCGGGGCAAGACGGTGGAGGCGATCCTCGACGCCAACCGGCGCGTGGACCGCGCGCTGAAGGCGGGAGCTCTGGCATTGGGCGCGCGGGTCGAGATCGAGACGCTGCCCGGCTACCTGCCGCTGTTCAACCACATGGGCATGGCCCAGCAGTTCAAGGTCAACGCCGGCGCGCTGCTCGGCGCGGATCAGGTCACCGAGTCCGGACACCGCAGCGGCTCGACCGACATGGGCGACATCTCCCACGTGATGCCGACGCTCCATCCTTACATGGGCGGCGCCACCGGGAGCGGCCACGGCGCCGACTACACGATCGCCGATCCGAAGCTCGCGTATCTCGAGCCGGCCAAGCAGCTCGCCCTGATGGCGGTGGACCTGCTCTGGGACGACGCGGCGGGCGCGCGCAACATCCTGGAGGGCTTCACGCCCCGCCTGACCAAGGACGCGTACCTCGCGTTCCAGCGCTCGGTCTCCCGCACCGAGGCCTACGACGCAGCCGACCTCTGATCGTCTCTCAACCGGTTCCTCGGCCCTGGCCATCCCTCTCCCCATGGGGGAGAGGGTAGGGTGAGGGGTAGGGTGGGCAGGGTGAGGGGGAAAGCGTGACATGTACGGTAACGCGCCGGCCGAGTTCCCGCGCCGCATCGTGTGCCTGAGCACCGAGCACGTGGAGATCTGCTACGCGCTCGGCGCGGGCGACCGGGTGGTTGGGGTGCCGGGCACCGCGCGCCGCCCGCCCGCGGCGCGGGACAAGCCCAAGGTCGGGGCGTTCACCTCGTTCCGGCTCGACCGCATCCGGGCCCTCGGGCCCGACCTGGCGCTGGCCTTCTCCGATCTTCAGGCCGACGTGGTGGCGGAGCTGATCCGCGCCGGGATACCCGTCTTCTGCACCAACCCGCGCTCGGTCGACGAGGTCATGCAGTCCATCCTCACGGTGGGCGGCGTCATCGGCGCCGAGCCGGCGGCGCGCGCGCTGGTGCTCGACATGCACGACGAGATCAATCAGCTGCGCGAGTTCTCGAGCGTCTGGCCGGACCGCCCCCGCGTGTACTTCGAGGAGTGGCACGATCCGCTCATCACCGGGATCCGCTGGGTGTCCGAGCTGATCGAGCTGGCGGGCGGGCGCGATGTCTTCAGCGATCTGCGCGACCGTCGCGGCGCGCGCGACCGGGTGGTCGACCCCGCCGAGGTGGCCCGCCGCGATCCCGAGATCATCCTCGTCTCCTGGTGCGGCAAGCCCGCCGACGTCGAGGTCATTCGAAGCCGACCCGGCTGGGATCGCGTCAGCGCGGTGCAGCACGGACGCGTTCACGAGATCGACGGCGCGGACGTGCTGAGCCCCGGGCCCTCGATGCTCGTCGGGCTGCGTCAAATCCACGAGCTGGTGCAGCAGGCCCTGCGCGAGCGCGACTGATCGCTCGGCCCGTTCGACCGCGCCGCGGCGGCAAGACGTGGACATATCTGAGATAATCGAGAGTGCAGCATCGATCGTCGCGTACGCCACTAAACATGCCGGCCCCGTCGAGGCCCGATGCTAGGATGAACCCCTTTTGAGAGAGTCCCAGGAGAGATAGAGAGATGCCGGCGCACCCGGAGCGCTTCTTCGCCGATCGGTTCGGACTGAACGCGGGAGCCATGGAGCGTCTGCTCGGCTCGACGCTGACCGGCCGCGTGGACCACGCCGATCTGTTCCTGGAATACCGCATCAGCGAAGAGCTGGTGCTCGAGGAGGGCGCGGTCAAGAAGGCGGCCCGCCACGTGAGCCAGGGCGCGGGCATCCGCGCCCAGTCGGGCGAGCGCACCGGCTACGCGCACACCGACGATCTCGCCCTCCCGAACCTCGAGGAGGCTGCGCGCCAGGCCCGGGCCATCGCGGACCGCTCCAGCGCCTCGGCGGTGGTCGCGGTGGGCCACGACGGCGCCCCGCACGATCTCTATCGCCTGGCCGAGCCGCCGATCGCCGCGAACCTCCCGCGCAAGCTCGCGCTGCTCGGCCAGATGGACGCGGCGGCCCGCGGGCTCGATTCGCGCGTGCGGCAGGTGATCGCGTCCCTGGGCAGCGAGGACGTGGTGGTGGTCATGGCCACGCCGTCGGGGTGGACGGTCGGTGACGTGCGGCCGCTCACGCGTCTCAACGTCACCGTGATCGTCGAGGACGGGGCCAAGCGCGAGATCGGCGCCTACGGCGGCGGCGGTCGCGTGGCCTTCGACTTCTTCCTGGAGCAGGACCGCTGGAAGCACTACGTGACCGAGGCGGTGCGCCAGGCGGTCATCAAGCTCCACGCGGTGGAGGCGCCGGCCGGCGAGATGACGGTGGTGCTGGGACCGGGCTGGCCGGGCATCCTGCTCCACGAGGCGATCGGCCACGGGCTCGAAGGCGACTTCAATCGCAAGAAGACGTCCGCCTTCTCGGGACGCCTGGGCCAGCCGGTCGCCTCGGAGCTGGTGACGGTGGTGGACGACGGCACGATCCAGAACCGCCGCGGGTCGCTGAACGTCGACGACGAGGGCGTGCCGACCCGGCGGAACGTGCTCATCGAGAAGGGCGTCCTCCGCGGCTACATGCAGGACCGCCTGAACTCGCGACTCATGGGCATGGAGCTGACCGGCAACGGGCGCCGCGAGTCCTACGCACACCCGCCCATGCCGCGCATGACCAACACCTTCATGCTGGCCGGCCAGGACGAGCCCTCCGACATCATCCGCTCGGTGCAGAAGGGCCTCTACGCGGTGCACTTCGGCGGCGGCCAGGTGGACATCACCAACGGCCGCTTCGTGTTCTCGGCGAGCGAGGCCTACCTGATCGAGGACGGGCGCGTCACCAGCCCGGTCAAGGGTGCGACCCTCATCGGCAACGGACCCGAATCGCTCACCCGCGTGAGCCGCGTGGGCCGCGACCTCGAGCTCGACGAGGGCGTGGGCACCTGCGGCAAGGACGGTCAATCCGTCCCGGTCGGCGTCGGGTTGCCGACCATCCGCATCGACCGCATGACGGTCGGCGGGACGCAGGTCTGAGCGCGCGCATGCGGGACCTCCTCGCCGATCTCCTCGCGCAGGCCACCCGCAAGGGCGCCACCGCCGCCGACGCATTCGTGGTGCAGGATCAGGCCTTCTCGGCCCAGGTGCGGCTCGGACAGGTGGACACGGTCAAGCACGCGCGCGATCAGCACGTGGCGCTGCGGGTCTTCGTGGGCCAGTCGGTGGCCGCCGCGTCCACGTCCGATCTCACCGCCGAGGCCATGACCCGGCTGGTGGACGAGGCGGTCTCCCTCGCGCGGGTCACGAGCCCCGACGAGCTGGCCGGTCTGCCCGACGCCGCCCTGCTCGCGCGCGACATTCCCGATCTCGACCTGCACGACCCCCACGGGCACGATCTGCCGCCCGAGGACAAGATCGAGCTGGCCCGGCGTTGCGAGGCGGCCGCGCTCGAGGCCGACCCGCGGATCACCAACTCGGAGGGTGGCGACTTCGGCGATCGGCGCGCGCGCTACGCCTACGCGACCAGCCACGGCTTCTCGGGCGAGTACCGGACCTCGTCGTTCAGCCTCGCGGTCTCTCCGGTGGCCGCCGAGAACGGCGAGATGCAGCGCGACTCCTGGTACCACGGCACCCGCAAGCGGGCGGCGCTGGAGCGGCCCGAGGACATCGGGCGGGTGGCGGCCCGGCGCACCCTGCGCCGGCTGGGCGCGCGCCGGGTGAAGACCACCGAGGTGCCGGTCATCTTCGATCCCGACATGGCCGCCTCGCTGGTGCGCCACATCACGGGGGCGGCGTCGGGGCCGGCGCTCTACCGCCGCGCCTCGTTCCTGGTCGGCAAGCTCGGCGAGCGGATCGCCGCGCCGTCGATCACCGTCGTGGACGACGGCACCATTCCGGGCGCCCTGGGCTCCCGGCCGTTCGACGGCGAGGGCCTCCCGGTCCGCCGCACCGTGGTGGTGGACCGCGGCGTGCTCAGCTCGTATCTCCTCGACACCTACAGCGGCCGCAAGCTCGGCCTGCCCTCCACCCATCACGCGGCCCGCGACGGCAGCGGGGTCTCGGTCTCCACGACCAATCTCTATCTCGCCGCCGGGGACACCGATCCGGCCGAGATGATCCGGAGCGTGAAGAGCGGGCTCTACGTGACCGAGCTGATCGGCTTCGGGGTCAACGGCGTCACCGGCGACTACTCGCGCGGCGCGGTCGGGCTCTGGATCGAGAACGGCGAGCTGGCCTACCCGGTGGAGGAGATCACGGTGGCCGGCAACCTTCTCGACATGTTCCACGCGGTGGAAGCAGTCGGCAACGATCTCGTGTTCCGCGACCGCACCGCCGCGCCGACCGTGATGATCGGCCGCATGACGGTGGCCGGAGCCTGAGAGGAGACGCCGCTCGCCATGATCATCGACAGCCACTGCCACCTGCACGATCCCGCCTTCGCGGATGTCCGGGGCGCCGTGATCCGGGCCACCGAGCACGAGGTGTGGGGCGTGATCGCGGTCGGATGCGACGCGGCCACCAACGAGCGCACCCTGCAGGCGGTGAGGGAGAACGCCAAGGGCGTGTGGCCCGCCCTCGGCTTCCATCCCGAGTGGAAGCTCACCGGGGCCGACCTGGAAGCGGTCGAAGCACAGATTCACGCGCACCACTCGCGGCTGGTCGCGGTCGGGGAGGTCGGGCTGCCGTGGTACGGGCTCGGCGCGCTGCCGGATCCCGACGCGGTCCGGCGCGAGGCCCGCGCGCGGCTCGAGCGGCTGCTGGATCTCGCGTGCCGCTACGATCTGGCGGTGATCCTGCACGCGCCCCACGGGGCGGCGGCCGATGCCCTGGCCGCGCTGCGGCGCCGAGGCGTGGAGCGCGCGGTCTTCCACTGGCACAAGGCCTCGCCCGAGGTCACCCGCGAGATCGTGGACGCCGGGTATCTCGTCTCGGTCACCCCGGACGTGGTGTATCGGGCACGCGACCGCGAGATGGTGGAGCGGGTGCCGATCGAGTCCCTGCTCGTCGAGAGCGACGCGCCCTGGCCGTACCAGGGCGAGTTCGAGAACGTCACCTCCGGGCCGTGGCTCGTCGCCCGCGTGGCCGAGGAGGTCGCCAAGATCAAGAGGATTCCCGCCGACGAGGCGGCCTACCAGCTCACCGTCAACACCTGTCGGCTCTTCGACCTCGTCTGGGCGTGAGCGAGCAGCGCTTCACCGTCACGGTCGGCGGCGCCGACGTCGTGGGCGTGCTGCACGCGCCCGAATCCCGCCCGAGCCCCTGCGTGGTGGCCTGTCACGGCATGGGCGCCTCCAAGGACAGCGACAAGTACCTGCTGCTCGGCCGCGAGCTGCCCGCCGCCGGCCTCGCGCTCGCGCGGTTCGACTTCCGGGGCAGCGGGGAGTCCGGCGGCTCCCACCGGGAGGCCACCATCGAGAGCCGCGTGGCCGACCTGGAGGCGGTGCTCGACCACCTGGCCAAGTGCCCGGAGCTGGACGGTCGCTTCGGATTGCTCGGCTCGAGCCTGGGCGGCTTCGTGGCCCTGTGGGCGGCCGCGAGCCGCGCCGCCGCGGGCGCGCCACTCCCGGTCGTAACCTGGAACGCGCCCGCGTCGCTGCGCGATCTGCCGAGCGCCGACCCCGAGCAGGCGGGCCCCGCCCTGGTCGCGGAAGTGAGACGCGGGCAGTGGGGGGAGGCGCCCGCCGGGGTTCCTGGCGTGCTCGTGATCCAGGCCGACCGCGACGAGGTGGTTCCCCCCGGGCACGGCCGCCTTCTCTTCAAGCGCGCCCGAGAGCCTCGCCGGCTGCACGTCATCGCGGCCGCCGACCACCGGCTGACCGACATGGGCCATCGCCTCGAGGCCGTCGCGGAGAGCCGGCGCTGGCTCGTCACCCAACTCTCCGGCATGGCAAGGACCTCTCCATGATCGACGCGGCACGGCTGAAGGAAGAGTTCATCGAGCTGACCTCCATCTCGAGCCCCTCCAAGCGCGAGGGCGCCATCGCGCGGCGGCTCGAGACGATCTTGAAGAGCATGGGCGCCAGCGTGGAGGTGGACGGCGCCGGCGAGCAGGTCGGCGGCAACACCGGCAACCTGCTCGCCCGGTTTCCCGGCAACGCGCCGGGGGCGCCCCCGTTCCTGCTCTCCGGCCACATGGACACGGTGGGGCCGGCGGAGACGATCCATCCGGTGGTCGAGGGCGACGTGGTGCGCACCGACGGCACCAGCGTCCTGGGGGGCGACGACAAGGCGGGCGTGGTGGCGATCCTCGAGGCCATCCGCACCCTGCGCGAGCGCTCCATCCCGCACGGCGACATCGAGGTGGTGCTGACCATCTGCGAGGAGTACGGCCTGCTCGGGGCCAAGCACTTCGACACCGGCCGGCTGCGCGCGAAGCGCGGGCTGGTGCTCGACGTCGACGGGGTCTGCGAGCTGATCACCCGCGCGCCGGCCGCCAATCGCCTGACCTTCACGGTGCAGGGCCTCGCCGCGCACGCCGGCATCTGCCCGGAGCAGGGGATGAGCGCGATCCAGATCGCCGCCGAGGCCATCGCGACGATGCGACTGGGCCGGCTCGACGCCGAGACCACCGCGAACCTCGGGGTCATCCAGGGCGGGCTCGCCGGCAACATCGTGCCCGCGAGCCTCACGGTGCGCGGCGAGACCCGGAGCCTCAGCCTGGAGAAGCTCGAGGCGCAGACCGTCCACATGCGGCGGTGCTTCGACGAGGCGGCGGCCCGGCACGCGGTGCGTGTGGGCGACCGGGACCATCGGGCGCGCGTCGAGACCCAGGTGGACCGGCAGTACTCGCGGCTCGACGTGCGCGACGACGCGGGCATCGTGCGCCTCGTGCAGTCGGCCGCGCAGGCGGTCGGGCGCACGTGCGCGACCCGCGGCACCGGGGGCGGATCGGACGCCAACGTCTTCGCGGAGCGCGGCATCGAGATCGCCAACCTGGCATGTGGGATGCGCGAGATCCACACCGTGAACGAGTGGGTGGACGTGCGCGACCTGGTGCTCACCGCGGGCCTGGTCCTCGAGACCGTCCGCCTGAACGCCGCGGTCTGAGCCGCGCCGCGCCCGGCGTGCCCGCCACCCGGACCGACGCCGCGTTGACCGAGCGGATCGACGACCTCGTCCTCGAGCACGCCGCGCCCGCCGGCCGGGCCCATTCGCAGCCGGTCCTCTTCGTGCATGGCATGTGGGGCGGCAGCTGGTACCTGCGGAACTATCTCTACGCGGCGGCCCAGTCGGGCTGGGACGCGTGGGCGGTCAACCTCCGCGGTCACGGGGAGAGCCCGGCACCCGGCGGGCTCGGACGCGCCTCGCTCCGCGACTACGTCGACGACGTCCGCCGCTGCCTGGCCCAGCTCGGCCGCGCGGTGCTGGTCGGCCATTCGATGGGCGGCCTGGTCGCGCAAAAGGCGGCCGAGGGTGACGGCGTGGCCGCGGCGGTCTTCCTCACCAGCGCGGCGCCGCGGGGCATCTTCGGGCTCGAGTGGGGCGTGCTCTCCCGGATGACGCGCTACGTGCCGGCCATGCTGGGGACGCAGGCGTTTCGGGTGAGCCGCGAGCACGCCGACCATCTCCTGCTGAACCGCCTGAGCCCGGACCAGCGCGAGCGGGCCTTCTCCGCCTTCGGCCCCGAGTCGGGACGGGCCGCGCGCGAGCTGGCCCTGGGCGGGATCCCGGTGGATCCGGCCGCGATCCGGTGCCCCACGCTGGTCGTGGGCGCCGGCGACGATCGCATCACGCCGGCTCCGCTGCAGCGCCGCATCGCGCGGCGCTACCGCGCCGAGTACCAGGAAGCGCCCGGCCACGCCCACATGCTGATGCTGGAGGACGGCTGGGAGCGGCCCTTCGCGGGCGTGCTCGCCTGGATGGCGCGGGTGATCGGATGAGCGCCGAGCCGCTCGATCTCTCGGCGGCCGCCGGCATGGTGGAGCGCCCGTCCATCCTCGTGGTCGAGGACGATCCCCACATCCGCGAGGTCCTCGCGGGCCTCCTCGGCGCGCTCGGCTATCGCCTCCTCATGGCCGCCTCCGCCGAGCAGGCGCTGGAGACGCTCGAGGTGGTGAGCCCCGACCTGGTGCTGACCGACGTGCACCTGGGTGCCATGAGCGGCATCGAGCTCTGCGCGCGCCTGAAGGCCGACGCGCGCTACGAGCTGACGCCGGTGGTGATCCTGACCGCGGTGGGCGATCTGGAGGCGCGGGTGGCCGGCCTCGCCGCGGGCGCCGACGCCTTCTTCACCAAGCCGGTGGAGTTCGTCGAGCTGCGCACGCGCCTGGGCGCGCTGCTGCGGGTCAAGACCTTGCTCGATCAGCTCGAGCGGGCGGAGACCGTCATCACCACGCTGGCGCTGACCATCGAGGCGCGCGACCCGTACACGCTGGGCCACTGCGATCGCCTGTCGCGCTACGCGGTCGCGGTGGGCGACGCGCTGGGCCTGGACCCGGAGATGAAGCGGGCGCTGCGGCTGGGCGGCTACCTGCACGACCTGGGGAAGATCGCGGTGCCCGACGGCATCCTGCTCAAGCCGGGGCCGCTCGACGCCATCGAGCAGGAGCGCATTCGCGCGCATCCCGGCGCGGGCTCGGACCTGGTGCTGGGCCTGCGCAGCATGGAGCTGGTGCGCCCGATCATGCGGCACCACCACGAGAAGTGGGACGGCTCGGGCTATCCCGACGGGCTGAAGGGCGAGGCCATCCCGCTCGGCGCGCGCATCATCTCGGTGGTGGACGTCTTCGACGCGCTGCACACCGATCGGCCCTACAAGGCCGCGATGTCGCGCTCGGACACCGTGTCGCTGCTGCTCCGCGAGACCGACGCCGGCTACTGGGACCCGCGCATCGTCGACGCCTTCCTCGACGTCCTCCGCGACACCGAATAAGGGGTCAGGTCTTACATTCCGACATTTTCGCCACACGAGGCGACAACTTCGCGCGCCATGAAAATGTCGGAATGCAAGACCTGACCCCGCTATTTCAGACCGACCGCGGCGGAGTCGCCGGCGGTCTTGCCGAAGACGGCGCCCGACATGAGGCCGGTGCCGCCGGGGTAGTTGTGGTAGAAGAGGCCGCCTACCAGCTCGCCGGCGGCGTAGAGGCCCGGGATCGGACGGTCCCAGGTGTCGAGGACCTGGCCGCGCGTGTCCACCCGGAGGCCGCCGAAGGTGAAGGTGATGCCGCAGGTCACGCCGAAGCCGACGTAGGGCGGTGCGTCCAGGCGCTGCGCCCAGTTGGACTTGGGCGGGGTGATGCCGCGGGTGCCGCGGCCGTCGAGCACCGCCGGGTTGAACGGCACCTGATCCATGACCGCCGCGTTGAACTCGCGCACCGTCTTCGCCAGCCCCTCGGGATCGATCTCGAGCTTCTTGGCCAATTCCTCGACGGTCGGCGCCTCCGCCTTGGTGATCTCGCGGATGCGGTACTCCTCGCGCAGGATCCCCACCGTCTTCTGATCGAAGATCTGGAAGGCGGCCTCCTGCGGCTGCCGCAGGATCTCCCGGCCGTACTTGGCGTAGGTGTAGTTGCGGAAGTCGGCGCCCTCGTCCACGAAGCGCTCGCCCCGGACGTTGACGATCAGGCCCAGGGGATACGAGTGCTTCTGGAACATGTCGCCCACCCGCCGGTCGCCGAACATCGGCGCGTTGAGATCCCACGCCACCGCGTGACACGACGACCAGTGGCCGTAGGCCTGCGCCCCGATCTCGAGCGCCATCGCGATGCCCTCGCCCACGTTGTGGCGGGTGCCGCGCACCCGGGCCAGGTCCCAGTTGGGACCGAGGTAGCGCGTGCGCCACTCCGGGTTGGCCTCGAAGCCGCCGGAGGCGATGACCACCGCGCGGCACGGGATCTCGCTCGTCCCGTCGGCGCTGCGGGTGGCCACGCCGGTCACGCGGCCGGAGCCATCCTGGATCAGCCGGTGACCCGCGACGCCGTAGCGCACCTGCACGCCCACCTTGGCCGCGCGCTCGAACAGGGACTCGACCAGGCCGGGCCCGCCGCCCACCGCCTCCACGTTGAGCCCGCCCCAGAAATGGTGGCGATCGCCCACCTTGTAGGACTGGCGGCTGAACATGAGGATCCAGCGGATGCCCTGCGAGCGCATCCAGATCATGGTGGGCTTCGATCGCTGGACGAGGTGCTGGGCCAGGTCGAGGTCGGAGCGGCCCTCGGTGACCCGCATGATGTCGTCGTAGTACTGGTCCTCGGTATAGGGCGGGATGGTGATGGTGGCCGCTTCCTCGTCGCTCAGGTCCGGGATCACGTCGCGCCGCAAGTCCTCGAGGCCCTGATGCGCGAAGCGGAAGCCGCCCGCGGTGAAGAAGGAGTTGCCGCCCCGCTCGGGCTCGGGCGCCTTCTCCAGCACCAGCACCGAGGCGCCGCCCTCGCGGGCGGCCAGAGCCGCGCAGAGGGCCGCGTTGCCGCCGCCGATCACCACCACGTCGTGGGTCATTGCGTCGAATCTCCTGGAGCGCCGGCTCGCGCTCAGACGAGCCGGGTCAGCATCACGAGGCCCAGAGCGATGCGATACCAGCCGAAGACGACGAAGTCGTGAGTCTGCACCCAGCGCAGCAGCCAGCGCACCACCACGAACGCGGTCACCGCCGAGACCAGGGTGCCCAGCGCGAGCAGGCCCCACTCGGTGGGCGGCCCCGCCGGGTGCCGCAGGGCCTGCACCGTCTCGAGCGCGCCGGCCGCGAGCAGGGTGGGCACGCCGACCAGGAATGAGAACTCGGTGGCCGCGGGTCGCGTGAGGCCGAGCAGCATCGCCATCATGATGGTGGCCGCGGAGCGAGAGGTGCCCGGGAACACCGCGGCGAGCAGCTGGGCCAGCCCCACCGCGACCGCCACCGCCCAGGTCACGTCGCGGGGCAACGCCCGTCGGCCCCGCAGCCCCCATTCGATCGCGATGATGATCACGCCGCCCACCAGCGTCGCCCACGCGATGGGGGCGATCTCCTTCGGCAGCGTGAAGCCCAGGCGCTTGACCACGAGGCCGCCCACTGCGGTGATCACGAAGGCGAGCAGCAGCTTGAGCAGGTAGTCGCGCGCATCCGGCTCGGTCACCCGCGCGAGCAGGTCGCGGAGGCGGCCGCCGAAGACGGCCAGCACCGCCACCGCCGCCCCGGACTGGATGGTGATATTGAACAAGTCGGACTGGCGGCTCACCAGGTTGGCGTTCTCGACCAGGAGCAGATGGCCGGTCGAGGAGATGGGCAGGAACTCGGTGATCCCCTCGATCACCCCCAGGATCACCACGGACAGCCAGGCGGGCACGATCGCCTCAGCCCACGATCTCTTCGCCGCCGTCCACTCCGATCACGTTCCCGGTCATCCAGTAGGTGTCGGGATGACTCAGCACCACGATCGCCCGGGCCACGTCCTCGGTGGTGGTGAGCCGTCGATGCGGATTGCGCCGCGCCGCCTGCTGCGAGAACTCCTCGTAGTTGGGGATCTTCTGCGCGGCGGGCGTGGCGGTGACCCCGGCCCGGATCGAGTTGGCGGTGATGCCCTGAGGCGCCAGCTCGGCCGCGAGCTGCCGGATGTTCGACTCCAGCGCGGCCTTGGCCGCGGACACCGGCCCGTAGAAGGGGAGCACCCGCGCGCCACCCGACGAGGTCATGGCGTAGATGCGGCCACCGCGGCCCATGAGCCCACGTGAGACGAGCTCCTGCGCCCAGTAGATGAGGCTGTGGGCCATCACGTCGAGCGTCATGTCCATCTGGGCCTTCGTCACCGCCTCCTTCATCGGATCGGCCACGAAGAGCTTGAGGGTGCCGAAGGCGAGCGAGTGGAGCATGACGCGGACCTGGCCCATCTCGCCGCGCTCGCGCAGCACGCGCTCCATCTCGGCCGCGACCTCCGCGCGCTTCTCCTCGTCGGCCGCGTTGACGTTCCAGAAGTGGGCGCGCCGTCCCAGCGCGCCGATCTCGGCGGAGAGGCGCTCGACGTTGGGCAGCGTCGCCTTGCGGTCGAGATGCACGCCGAAGATGTCGAGACCCGCGCGGGCCAGGGCCAGGCTCGTGGCCGCGCCGAAACCGGAGGAGGCGCCCAGGATCAGAGCCCAGCCGCTCAGCGTGATCGGAGAGGCGTCGGTGGTCATGGCATCCTCGGTGTGGGAATGTCGTGCTCGCGCCGGGCCATTCTATCAGAACTCCGTGCTACGATGTGGAGCGCCTATGGCGAAGACGGCGGGCATCCTGTTGATCGGCAACGAGATTCTGTCGGGCAAGATCACGGACGCCAACGCCGCGTACCTCTGCCGCGAGCTGCGGGCCCTCGGCGTGGAAGTGCGCCGCATCACCGTCATCCCCGACGAGGTCGATCTCATCGCGGCCGAGGTGCGCGCGTTCAGCGCGGCGTACGACGTGGTCTTCACCTCGGGCGGAGTCGGGCCCACCCACGACGACGTCACCATCGAGGGGGTGGCCCGCGCGCTCGACGTGCCGGTGATCCGGGAGCCGCGGCTGGTCGAAGTGCTCGAGCGCTACTTCAAGGGCCAGCTCAACGAGGCGCGTCTGAAGATGGCCGAGATCCCGCAGGGGGCGGAGCTGACCGCGGACGGTGCGCTGGTATTCCCGGCGGTGGTCGTCCGCAACATCTACATCCTGCCCGGCGTGCCCGAGATCTTCCGCCAGAAGTTCGATTCCCTGAAGGAGCGGTTCCGCGAGACCCCGTTCCACCTCTGCTGCGTCTACGTCAGCATGGGGGAGGGCACGCTCGCCGATCATCTGAACGCGGTGCTGGCCGCGCATCCCGATCTGATGCTGGGCTCGTACCCCGAGTTCGCGAACCCCGACTACAAGGTGAAGGTGACGCTCGAGTCCAAGGACCGCGCCTACCTGGACTCCGCGGTGGGCCATCTCCTGGACCGTCTGCCGACGGACGCGGTGGTCCGCGTCGAGCGCTGAGCCGCGGTTTTCCCGCCGACGGGTGCTATCCTGTCCTCGGGTGCAGTGACATGGGCGCCTCTCCCTATCGCCTCAAGGACGATCCTCATTCCAGCCACTCGGTGATCCTCGCGCGTCTGCGGGACGGGCGTGGACGCAAGGCGCTCGACGTCGGGGCCGCCGACGGCTTCCTCTCCGAGCGACTCACCGCGCAGGGGTGGAGCGTCACCGCGCTCGAGCGCGACCCGGCGCTGGCCGCGCGCGCCCGCGGCCGCTGCAAGGAGGTCGTGGTGGCCGACCTGGAGGCGGCACCCCCGCGGCTGAACGGGCCGTTCGAGGCCATCGTGTACGGCGACGTGCTCGAGCACCTGAGCGAGCCGCGCACGGCGCTCGTCGCCCTGAACCGCACCCTCGCGCCGGGCGGCACGGTGATCGTATCGGTGCCGAACGTGGCGCATCTCTGGATGCGCCTCTCGCTCATGCTGGGCCGCTTCGACTACGCCGACCGCGGCATCCTCGACCGCACGCACCTGCGCTTCTTCACGCATCGCACATTCGTGGCCTTCCTGCGCGACGCCGGGCTCACGGTGGTCGAGTTGCGGGTCACCCCGGTCCCGCTGCCGGTCGTGGTGCCGGAGCGCTGGCACGGGGCGTGGCTGAACGGGCTGCACGGCCTGAGCGCCCTCGCCGCGCGCGCGTGGCCCCGCGGGCTCGCCTACCAGTTCGTCGCGATCTGTCGCCAAGCTCCGGAGGCCGCCTAGATGACCCAGCTTCCGTTCTCGACGCGCAGCGGGGTGAAGCCGGCGCCCAAGGTGGTGGTCGTCATGCCCGCCTACAACGCGGGCCGGACTCTGAGAATGACGTATGAAGAGCTGCCGAAGGACGCGGTGAGCCTGGTCATCCTGGTCGACGACGGCTCGACCGACGCAACCCTCGAGGTCGCGCGCGATCTCGGGCTCGAGATCTTCGTGCACGACCGCAACTACGGCTACGGGGCGAATCAGAAGACGTGCTACACGGAAGCCCTGCGCGCCGGCGCGGACGTCGTGGTGATGGTCCATCCGGACTACCAGTACGACCCCACCCTGGTCCCGCAGATCATCGCCCCGATCGTGGCCGCCGACGCCGACGTGGTGCTGGGCTCGCGCCTGGCCGGGGCCGGCTCGGCCATCCAGCAGGGGATGCCGTGGTGGAAGTACCTGGCCAACCGCTTTCTCACCGGGGTGGAGAACGTGGCCTTCGGCCTGCGCCTGTCCGAGTACCACACCGGCTACCGCGCGTTCAGCCGGGCCGTGCTGGAGGCCGTGAACTTCCGCATGAACTCCGATGGCTTCGTGTTCGACCAGGAGATCGTGGCGCAGGTGGCGGCGGGAGGCTTCCGGATCGCCGAGATCCCGGTGCCGGTCCGCTACTTTCCGGAGGCCTCGTCGGCCAGCTTCGCCGCATCCTGCGTCTACGGCGTGAAGATCCTCTGGGTGGTGACCCGCTACCTGCTGCACCGCTCGGGAATCAAGCGCTCGCGCCGGCTCGGCTCCATCGTGGGCCGCTACCAGCGCTACAGCGGGCTCGGCCCCGGCTCGAGCCCGCCGCCTGTCCCGCGCTGACCGGCGCCTCGCCTCAGGTCAGCGGAACGTAGTCGTACTCGCCGAGGCCCTGCAGCACCAGGAAGACCGCGGAGACGTCCCCCCCGTTGGTCACCAGGTGGGGGCGGCCGGGCTTCACCGCGTAGGTCTGGCCGGGCTCGAGCCGGACCTCCTCCTTCGGGTCCCGCAGGAAGATCCGCAGCCGGCCCTCCAGCACGTAGAAGGTGTCCTGGACCCGCGTGTGGTAGTGCCACGGCACCTGCTGGGTGGCAGAGATCTGCAGCTCCGAGATGCGGAACCCCGGCCGCTCGGCGTGGCGGGCGCGACGCTCGACTTCGTAGAGATGACTGGAGTCCTTGACCGCTTCCATATCTCCTCCTCTCGCGATCTGCGATCAGCTCTGGGCGGCGGGATCACCGGTCAGGATGTGGGACGCGTGGTGATGGACCATCAGCCACTCCGCGCCGTGGCGCTCGAAGATGTTGGTGGCGAGCACCGAGGTGACCGAGATGTTGCCGCGCGCCTCCGACAGGATGTTCTCGGTGCAGGTGACCCAGCCGAGCCCGCCCTCGACGTGCGCGTGGACGTCGCCGAGGCTGAAGCGCATCTCGGTGCTGTTCTTGAAGATCGTCTCCCACGAGCCGCGGATCGCCTCCCACCCGGCGAGCAGGCACCACCCGGGATGCACGCAGCGCACGTGATCGCCGTGAGACCAGATCGCGTCCATCCGCTCGAGGTCCTGGCTCTCGAAGACGCGGTAGAAGCGCGCGTTGGCCTCCACCAGCCCCTCGGATTCCGTCGGCTCCACGGAGAGGTTCTAGCAGATCGATCCCGCGTCGGCAAATGCCCGAGCGCGCGCGGTCGCGAGCGGCGGGCCGCCCGAATCTCCGTGGTACGATGTGCCGGTTATGGGCGCCTCAACGCCCGCGGTAGAAGTGCGCGACCTCGCGAAGACCTTCCGCTCCGGGTGGCTCCGCCGCCGCGAGACGGAGGCGCTGCGCGGAGCCAATCTCCGCGTGGAGCGCGGGGCGATCTTCGGCCTCCTCGGGCCCAACGGGGCGGGCAAGACCACGCTGCTGTCCATCCTGGCCACCCTGCTGCTGCCCGATCGCGGCACCGCGACGATCCTGGGCCACGACGTCGTGCGCGAGGCCTTCGCGATCCGGCGTCGGCTCAACATGGCCAGCGGCAACGCCTCGTTCGTGTGGAGCCTGCGGCCGGCCGAGGTGCTGTCCTTCTACGGTCGACTCTACGGGCTGCACGGGCGCGCGCTGCGGAGCCGAGTCGGCGAGCTGGTCGAGCGCTTCGAGCTGCTCCCGCACCTGAAGACCGAGTACAACGAGCTGTCCACCGGGCTCAAGCAGCGGCTGGCCCTCGCCAAGGCCCTGCTCAACGAGCCCGAGGTGCTCTTCCTGGACGAGCCCACCCTGGGGCTCGACCCCGACGTGTCGATCCGCATTCGCGGCCAGATCGCCGAGCTGCGGCGCGAGCGCGGCACCACCATCATCCTCACCACCCACTACATGCGCGAGGCCGAGGAGCTCTGCGACCGCATCGCGTTCATCAAGGGCGGCCGCATCCTGGCCGAGGGCTCGGCGGACGACCTGAAGCGGCAGATCCGCATCGGCGACGTGATCGCGCTGCGCCTGGAGCCGGCCGCGCCCTTCGGCCTCGCCGCGCTGCCCGGGATGATGCAGGTGCAGGCGCGCGGCGATCGCGTGGAGTGTACGGTGGATTCGTCGGAGAAGCGGCTCCCCGAGCTCCTGCGCTGGCTCGCCGATCACGGTGTGCTCGTCCGGGATTGCCAGGTGCACGAGCCCGAGCTGGAAGAGGTCTTCGTTGAGCTCGCGCGCTGAGCCGCTGCCCGCGGTCCCCTCGCGCGGCGAGGGGTGGGCCGAGGAGTGGGTGCGCCTCACCGCGTTCGCCTACCGCAACCTGATCATGGCCCGGCGCAACGTGTTCTTCCTCTTCGAGCTCACGTTCTGGCCGGGCGTGGCCATGATCTCGCACGGGCTGCTCACGCGGTTCCTCGATCTCACCCCGCCGATGACCGCGTTCATCCTCGTCGGCACCATCGCGCTCTCCGCGGTGCAGGTGTGCCAGCTCGACGTGGCCTACGCGGTGCTCTTCGACATCTGGTCGAAGTCCATGAAGCACCAGTTCCTGACCCCGGTACGCATCCACCATCTCGCCCTGGGCTCGTGGCTGGTCGGGGTGGGACGCGGAGTGATCGTCTGGGGTCTCATGGCCCTGATCGGCAGCCGGGCCTTCGGCTTCGACTTCGTCGGCGCGGGCGCGCCGCGGGTCGCGATGTTCCTGCTGGGCTGCTTCATGACCGCGCTGGTGATCGGCCTGCTCGTCTGCGCCCTCGTGCTGCTCTTCGGCACCCGGGCCGAGACCTCGGCGTGGGCGGCGGTGAACTTCTTCGTGATGCTGTCCGGCATCTACTATCCGGTCTCGGTGCTGCCCGGGTGGGCCCAGACCCTCTCGGCCGGCATCCCGCTGACCTATTTCCTCGACGGCATCCGCGCCGGCTACGGCTTCCCGTCCGCCTACGCGCATCCCTTCGCGATCGGCTTCGCCCTGTCGCTGCTGTACGTGGTCCTGGCCCACTGGGCGCTGGCCGCCGCAGTCACCCGCTCGCGCCGCACCGGCCTGCTGCTCAAGGTCTCCGAGTGACGCCGGCATGAGCGAAGTTCCGGTGCCCGCGCTCGTGCTGGGCCTGCTCTTCGGCATCCAGCACGCCACCGACGCCGACCACGTCATCGCGGTCGCCACCATCGTGGCGCGGACCCGGCGCTTCAGCGCGGGGGCGCTGGTCGGAGCCTTCTGGGGCCTCGGGCACACCGTGACGATCACCCTGGTCGGCATCCTGATCGTCGTCTTCCACGTCGGGTTCTCACCCCAGGTGGCGCTCTGGCTCGAGTTCGGGGCGGCGGCGATGCTGATCTGGATCGGCACGCTGCGCATCGTCTCGGCCTTCCGCGACTCGGATCCGGTGCCGGTCGCGCACCTGAGCGAGCCGCACGCGCACGAGACCGAGCGGCCCGCGCTGCACAGCCATCCCCACCGGCACGGCGCGGTGGCGCACCGCCACCCCCACGTCCACCCGCCGATGCGGCTCCAGCGCGCCCTGCAGACGGTGGGACCGGCCCAGGCGCTCCGCTCGGCCCTGGTCGGGCTCGTCCACGGCCTCGCCGGGAGTGCGGCGGTCGCCCTCCTGGTGCTCTCCACCATGCGCAGCGCCGCCGGGGCGATCGGCTACCTGTTGCTCTTCGGCGGCGGGACCATCCTGGGGATGACCGCGATCACCGGGCTCCTCTCGCTGCCGTTCACGATCGGCGGGCCGCGGATGGCGCGCAGCCGCCCGGTCCTGGCCTTCGCCACCGGAGCGCTCTCGCTCGCCTTCGGCCTCTACCTGGCGTTTCAGATCGGCTTCGCCAACGGCCTGCTGGGCCGGGTCGCCGCGACTCCGCGCTAGATGGATCAGCTCGTCTCCTTCGTCGGCGCCTTTCTCGTCCTGGGCGCCTACGGCGGGCAGCAGCTGCGCCGGGTCGATTCGGCCGGCTGGCTCTACAGCGCGCTGAACCTGGCGGGCGCGGGCCTGCTCACGCTGGCCGCGTGGCAGCTGGGGCAGTGGGGGTTCGTGCTGCTGGAAGGGGTGTGGACGCTGGTGAGCGCGGGCGCGCTGGTCCGCGCGCTGCGCGCGGGCTAGTGGCCGAACCCGCGCGCCATGAAGCTCGCCACGAAGACCAGGAGCACCACGATGGCCAGCTCGACGTGGTTGATCGTGTAGAGGGATCGGGCCGAGCTCGTGTCCACCGACTGTCCGCGGGCCAGCCGCGCGCGCCAGCGGATGAAGGTGACCATCGGGCGGATCTCGAGCAGCAGCACCGAAGCGAAGAGAGCCATCTTCACCCAGAAGAGGCGGGACTGGAGGTAGAACCCGGTGCCCTTCTCGAGCCCGCCGAACGCGCGCAGCAGCCCGGTGACGATCCACAGCAGCGCGGCCAGTCCCCACACGCTGTCCGCGGCGAGGAGCCGGCGCACGCCGTCTCCGTCCAGCGCGCCCTTGAGCGCCCGGCCGCGCAGGAACACCGCGGGCAGGCCCAGGGCCAGCGCGAGCACGTGCAGCGAGGACACGATCGCGGAGATCACGCGTGAAGACTAGCACGCCGATGCGGGCGCTCGGGCTGCTCCTGCTGACCGCCGGGTGCACGTCGCCGATGCCGGACTCTCCGTTCCTGGTCACCGCGCCGCGCCCGGCCGGTGAGGCGCCGTTCCTGGTCACGCCGCTCGAGATCATCGACCAGATGCTCGGGCTGGCCAAGGTGGGGCCGGACGACGTGGTCTACGATCTGGGGTCCGGCGACGGCCGCATCGTCATCTCGGCGGTCAAGGACTTCGGCGCCCGCCAGGCCGTGGGCATCGAGATCGACGGGACGCTGGTGGCCAAGAGCCGCCACTACGCGCAGCAGGCGGGGGTGGCCGATCGGGTGACCTTCGTCGAGCAGGACTTCTTCAAGGCCGACTTCTCCCGCGCGACCGTGGTGACGCTCTATCTCACCCGCGACGTCAACCTCCGGCTCCGGCCGAAGCTCCTGGCCGAGCTGCGCCCGGGGACGCGGATCGTGTCGTTCAACTTCGACATGGGGGACTGGCGACCCCACGCCTGGATCCGGGTGGACGCGAACGGGCGCGCCCTGCCCGTCTACCTCTGGGTGGTGCCGCCGCGGCGCTGACTCCGACGCGATCCGCGACGGCCGCAACCCGGTTGAGTGACCTCGGATCGCGCGCGGGCTTCGCCCGCGCAATCCTGCTTCTGGGGGTGGCTCGGAGGGGGCCCTCCAGGCCCCCTTCGATTGTTAGCGCGCGAGGAACTTGTGCACGGTCGCCGCGATGCCGTCGGGATCGAGCCCGTGACGCGCGTACAGGCCCTTGGCGTCGCCCGACTCGCCGAACGTCGTCACGCCGATCCGCTTCAGCGGCGTCGGCATCACCTCGCCGAGCAGCTCGGCCACCGCGCTGCCGAGGCCGCCGTGGATCGAATGATCCTCCACCGTCACCACGTGGCCGGTGCGCCCCGCCGACCGGAGGATGGCTTCGTCGTCGAGCGGCTTGATGGTGGCCACGTTGATCACCTCGGCGTGAACACCCTCGGCCGCGAGCGTGCCCGCGGCCTCGAGCGTGTTCCACACCGGGCCGCCGGTGGTGAGGATCGACACGTCGTTGCCCGGGCGCAGCACATCGGCTCGCCCGAACCGGAAGCGGTATCCCGCCTCGTGCACCGGCTCGAGGTTCTGCCGGGTGAGGCGCAGATAGATGGGCCCCGCGTGCTCCACCGCGTAGGCGACCGCCTGCTTCGTCTCGATCTCGTCGGCGGGCTGCACGATCGGGATGTTCGGCAGCGACCGCAGGCAGGCGATGTCCTCGAGCCCCATCTGGGTGTAGCCGTCCTCGCCGATCGCCACCCCGACGTGGGTGCCCACGAGCTTCACCGGGGCGTCGCTGTAGGCGACCGACACCCGGATCGTCTCGAAGCGCCCGACCAGGAAACAGGCGAAGGAGCACGCGAAGGGCACGTGCCCGGTGAGGGCCAGCCCCGCGGCCAGCCCGATCATCCCCGACTCGGCGATGCCCACGTCGAAGGCGCGCGACGGGAACTTCTTGGCGAAGCCGGTGGTCATGGTGGACTTGGCGAGATCGGCGTCGAGGGTGACGATTCGCTCGTCCCGGGCGCCCAGCTCGATCAGCGCTTCGCCGAACGCGGCGCGCGAGGCCTTGGCCGCCATCACTTCTTCCCCAGGGCGGACAGCTCCGCCACCACCGGCGCGGCCCACGCGGGCAGGGGATCGCCCGCGATCTCGTGGATCGCGCGCACCGCCTCCTCCGGTTTCGGCGCCTTGCCGTGCCACTCCGGCTCGTTCTCCATGAACGACACGCCCTTGCCCTTGACGGTGTGGGCCACGATGAAGGTCGGCGCGCCCTTGGTGGCCTCGGCCTGATCGAGCGCCTTGTCCACCTGGGCGATGTCGTGCCCGGTCACCTCGAGCACCGGCCAGCCGAACGACTTCAGCTTGTCGGTCACCGGCTCCAGATCGAGGATCTTCTTGACGAAGCCGTCGAGCTGGATGCCGTTGTAGTCCAGGATCACGCAGAGGTTGTCCAGGTGATGGTCCGGCGCCCCCAGCTTGGGCGCGGACATGAGGGTCTCCCAGATCTGTCCCTCCTGGCTCTCGCCGTCGCCGACCACGCAGTACACCCGCCCGGCCTTGTCGGACAGCTTGAGCCCCAGCGCCATGCCCGCCGCGACCGAGAGGCCCTGGCCGAGCGAGCCGGTGGCGGCCTCGATGCCGGGCAGCATGACCCGATCCGGGTGGCCCTGGAGCGGGCTGCCCAGCTTGCGCAGCGTGATGAGCCGGTCCATCGGGAAATAGCCGGCCTTCGCCATGCAGTAGTACTGCGCGGGCACGCAGTGGCCCTTGGAGAGCACGAACCGGTCGCGATCCTCCCAGCGCGGGCGCGCGGGATCGTAGCGCATGCGATTGAAGTAGAGCGTGGTGAGGATGTCGATCACCGACAGCGAGCCGCCCGGATGCCCGGATCCCGCGTGGGTGAGCATCCGGATGATCTGCACGCGCCCCTCGCGGGCGATGGACTCGAGCTTCGTCACGTCCGGGTTCGCCATCAGTCCACTCCTTCCGCCAGGCCGGCGATCGCATCGGCGTGCACGCCGGTCACCGCGAGCGACGGCGCGTACACCACCTCGTCGGCTCCCCACACCATGGTGCCGCGCGCGTCCTTGGTGGTGCCGACGATCGCGCCGAGGAGCCGCATCACGTTGTCGTTGATCCGGATCGCGTTCGCCAGCAGCGGCTCCGCGATCCGACCGTCGCGAATGACAAAAGAATCCCCCACCACCGTACAAGTGAAGTCTCCCGCCCGCAACCCGTTGATCGGGTACGTGTACCAGATTCGCCCGACGTAGAGCCCGTCGCGCACGCGCGCGACCAGCGCATCGAGCGACACCGCATCCGCGCCCTCGATGATCACGTTCGACGCCGCCGTGCCCGGCGTGGCTTCGAACGAGCGACCGGACCCGTCGTAGCGGAATCCGTTGCGCGGAGCCAGCGCGGCCGCCGCGGCGGCGGGGTCGACCCCGAGCTTCTCGCGGGCGTGCGCATCGTGGAGCAGGCGCTGGGTGTCGTACCAGTGGCTCAGCAGGCCGACCAGCCGTCCCTCGCGGATGAGATCGGTCCGCCCGGTGGGCAGCCCCTCGCAGGTGATGCCACGCGAGCCGGCCAGCCCGGGCATGGCCCCGTGGTCGACGATGCTGAGCGCGGGGGTGGCCACCATCCGGTCGAGCTTGCCGAGGAACGGGGTGCTGGAGGAATAGAACGCGCCCGCCTGACACGAGGGGATGATGAGGTTGTTGCAGAGATCGGCCACCGGCTGCGGCCCGAAGATCACGGTGTAGTCGCCGGTCGGCACCCGCGTGCCGTCGATGGCGGCCACCGCGTTGGCCGCGGCCTCGCCGCCCGCCTCGTCGGTGAAGTCCTCGAGCTTCGTGCCCACCGACCAGCCGGAGCCCTTGGCGTCGCGCGCCTCGACCATCGCGGTGATCGATGCGGACATGAAGGCGGAGTCGTCGGACTGCGGCTCGGGCATCGCGGTCGAGGCGAGCGCGATGCGCGTCTGCACGATGGTGACGTCGCCGCCCAGGATGAGGCCCAGCCGCTTCAGCTCCGCCTCGCCCGGGGCCAGGTCCGCGAGGCGCGACGACGCCATGAAGGCGCGCAGCCCGCCGCCGATCACCTTCCAGCCGGCCTCCACCAGCGCCGCGTCCGCGATCTCCATCAGCTGCGGATCGTGGTAGTCCACCAGCGCACGCCGCACGGCACCGGGCCGCGGCAGAGAGCGGAACTCCGGATCGTGGACCGCGGCCTGCCGCGCCTTGTCGAGGGCCCGCAGGGCGCCGGCGGGCGTCAGGTCGCTCGGCTCCGACCCGAAGCCCACCCGCGGCCGGCCGTCCGGGCCGTCGAACACCGCTTGGACCCCGAGGCCCGACATCTCGGTGGACTTGGGCTCCTCCACTCCATTGCACACGATGTGCGAGGTGTAGTTGAGGCGGGCCAGCAGCGCGCGGTTGAAGGCGGCGAAGACCTCGACCTCGCGAACCCCGGGCTGCCCGGAGAGGCGGGCGAGCGCCTCCCGGACCGCGCGCGAGAGATCCACCGCGGTCAGGCCCCGCCGGTGACGATGGCGCGGCTGCGCAGGGTGGGGCCGCCGTTGCCGAGCTTGCGGGTCTGCATCGGCTGGCCCTTGCCGCAGTTGGGAATCGGATAGAGGCGGAAGTCGCGGCCCACGCCGTCGACGTGCATCAGGAAGTCGCGGCTGTCCGCCATGATGCCTCCGTCGCGGTAGAGCCGCCCGATCTGGCCGTGGCGGATCTCGTAGACCTTGCGAGCCGAGATGCGGAAGTTCTCGCGGCTCTCCGCGATGGACGGGGTGCGATGGCCGACCAGGTAGTAGCCGCGGTCGACGTCGCGGATCAGATCGCCCGCGTCGTGCTGGCCGCCCGCGAACACGGTGGTGGACATGCGCACCAGCGGCACCAGCGAGGCGTCGGTGGCCTTCCAGTGGCCGTTGGGATCGCCCCCGAACACCGCCGCGGTCTGCCGGCTGTTCATGAAGCCGGTGAACACGCCGCGGTCGATGTGCACCACCCGGCGCGCCGGCGTGCCCTCGTGGTCGTAGGCGTAGTGGCCGTAGCCGGGCAGGGCGGGATCCGAGAACGCGGTGACCAGGGGCGAGGCGATCCGCTTGCCGAGCTGGGTGTCGTCGAGCGAGCGCAGCAGCCACGACCGGCCCGCATAGGCCGTCTCCATCTTGAGCCCGCGATCCAGCTCCACCGGGTGGCCGACGATCTCGTGGGAGAGCAGCGTGTTGTAGTGCGGGTCGGTCACCACCGTGACCTCGCCCGGCGGCGCGGCCAGAGCGGGGGCCGCGCTCAGCTCGGCCGCGTCGGCGGCCATCGCGAGCGAGAACTCGGGGAAGGGCTGAAGCTCGATCATCGGCTCGGAGACGCCACCCGTGAGGATCTCCCAGCCGCGCTGGTGACCGGTGACGTCGTACAGCTCCTGGCTGTTGTCGGCTCCGGTGGCCACCACGTAGCACATGCCCTGGGTGAGGGCGAAGGACTGGTCGATCAGGGCCCCCTCGGAGGAGGCGAACAGCTCGCGGCTGAGCTGGGTGAGGGTCGAGATGTAGTTGTAGGCGACGGCGCGCTGGGAGGCGGCCACCCGTCTCGAGACGTCGGTGGTGAACGACTGCATCTCGCCGAGCGCCACCGTGCGCGGGTCCACCTCGAAGACGGCGGGGACGATCTCCTGGCGCACCTGGACGGGATGCAGGCGCGTGTCGCCCAGGGCATCGCCGAGGGCGCCGAACTTGCCCCGGATCTCGGCCTTCATCTCGGCGTTGGCCATCGCCCGGCGATACGCGGCGAGCAGGCCGTCCTCGAGGATACGGGCGAGCCGCGGCAGGTCGGCGGCGCCGAGCCCGCGGCCGAAGTAGCCGGGCGCGCGCATGCGCGAGCCGGCGAGCACCCGGACGCCGAAGGCGAAGCCGTAGTCGTCACCCGAGGATTTGGATTCGCCGTTCTCGGAGCCCGCGTACTTGCCCTCGGCCACCTCCACGCGCACGTCGGCGTAGTGCAGGTCCGGCAGCGCGCGGGCCCGCTCGACGCACAGGTCCCGCACCATGGGGGTGATGCGCTCGATCAGCCCGGTCTCGATCCCGTGAGGCATCGCGGCGACCTCAGGACGACGAGAAGAGCTCGACGGAGACGGTGCCGCCCTCCGCCACGTCCCCGCGCTCCTCCTCGAGGATCACGAAGCAGTTGGCGAGCGTCATGGACGTGAGAATACCCGAGCCCTGCGGGCCGGTGGTGCGCACTTCCCAGCGGCCGCCGCCCCCGGCGGTCGAGGCGTACGAGAGGACGCCGCGCTTGAGCTCGCGCCGCCCCGGCTTCTTGGTCATCGGCTCCATGGCCACCGCGTGGAACGTCGGCGGAAACAGCTCGGTCCGACCGGCCAGCTTCCACAAGGCGGGCCGCACGAAGAGATGGAACGTGAGCATCGAGGCCACCGGGTTGCCGGGCAGGCCGAAGAAGTGCGCGGCGCCGATGCGGCCCACCGCGAGCGGGCGGCCCGGCTGCATCGCCACCTGCCAGAAGTCGATGCCGCCCGCGTCCTGCAGCACCGCCTTGACCAGGTCGTAGTCACCCACCGAGACCCCGCCCGACGTGAGCACCATGTCCGCGGTGGCCGCGGCGGCCCGCAGCTTGGCGTGGAGCACGTCGTAGAGATCGGGGACGATTCCGTGATCGGTCGCCTGTCCGCCCGCGGCCTCCACGAGGCCGTGCAGCGAGAAGCGGTTGGAGTCGAAGATCTGGCCGGGCTTGCGCTCGTCGCCCGGCTCGGCCACCTCGTCGCCGGTGGACAGGATCGCCACCCGCGGCTTCTGCCGCACCAGCAGCTGCGGCAGGCCGAGCGACGCGGCGACACCCAGCTCCTGCGGCCGCAGCGCGCGGCCGGCCGGCAGCACCACCGTGCCGGCGCGCACGTCCTCGCCGCGATGCCGCACGTTGACGCCGCGGGCCCCGGGGGGAATGCGCACGCGGCCTCCCTCGCGCTCGACCATCTCCTGGGGATAGACGGTGTCCGCGCCGGCGGGCATCGGCGCGCCGGTCATGATGCGCACCGCCTGGCCGGGGCCGATCGCCCCCTCGAACACCGCGCCCGCGGCCACCCCGGCCACCACCGCCAGCTCGCGCGTGCCGGAGACCGGCAGATCGGCCGCGCGCACCGCGTAGCCGTCGACCGCGGAGTTGTCGGTGGGCGGCACGTCGAAGACGGCGCGCAGGTCTTCAGCGAGCACGCGGCCCAGGGCGGCGCTCACCGGAACGACCTCGGGCGGCACCGCGCGCCCGATCTGGGCCAGGATGTGCGCCTGCGCGTCGCGCACCGAAATCATGCGCGCATTATACCGTGCGCGGTCGGCCCCGCGGCTCTCGGGCGCCGTGCTACGATACCCGCCGAAATCGCGCGATCATCGAGGATCGCAGCGGGCAAGGAGTCCCCCATGGCGACCGCCGCCTGTCCGATGTGCCGCGCCCCGCACACCCACCTCGGCTCGGTCCGTCCGCTGGCCGCGCTGCGCGCCGCGCCCGGACGGCTGACCCGCGCGCTCCGTCGCGTGCCGCGTCGACTCGCGACGCGACGGCCCGCCCCCGGTGAGTGGGCCGTCGGTGAGGTCCTGAGCCATCTCGCCGACGCGGAGATCGCGCTGGCCTTCCGGATCCGCAAGGTCGCGGCCGAGCCGCGTCAGGCGCTGGTGGCCTGGGACCAGGACCGCTGGGCCGAAGGCGGGCGATACCGCCGCACGCCGGTCCGCGAGGCGCTCGCCACGTTCACCGCGCTGCGCCGCTCGAACCTCGCCTACGTGGCCCGGCTGAGCACGGCCCAGCGGAAGCAGCACGGGCGCCATCCCGAGTACGGCCGGCTCACCATCGGCCAGATGCTGGCGCACTGGGCCGATCACGACCTGAACCATCTGGCCCAGATCACGGCCGCGCGCCGCCGCCTGACCGGCGCCGGCCGGCGTGGCGGGAGCGCGTGACGCTGCCGTTGCCTCTGCGCAACCGGCTCGCCGATCTCATCCTCGACGCGCTCCACGACGGCGCGGCCCGGCGCGGTCTGCAGGCGCTCGCCGCGGTGTGCGCGGATCCGTGCGCCCTCGGCTCGGCCGAGCCCCCGGCCCGCTTCCCGGACGACCTCTTCGAGAAGCGCGGCGACGCCTGGACGATCCGATCGGGCTACCGCCAGCACGCGCAGACCCTGGGCGCGCGGGCGTCTCGCGCCGCGGGCGCGCTCGCCGGCGCGCCGCTCGGGCCGGCGGATCCGCCGCTCGAGGCGCTCCTCGACGAGGCGGCCACCTTGTTCGACGCGGGCCTGTACTTCGAGGTGCACGAGCTGCTCGAGCCGTCGTGGATGCGCGCCGACGGCGCCACGCGCCAGAGCCTGCAGGGGCTCATCCAGGTCGCGGTGGGCTTCCAGCATCTGGCCAACGGCAATGGAGATGGGGCGCGCGCTCTGCTGCACGAGGGCGCGGCCAAGCTCCTCGGTCAGCGCCTCGGCGGCCGCGACCTGGACGACTTCGCGCGCGCGGTGGCTCGCTGCGAGCGCGAGATGGCGCAACTCGAGCCGGACGCCACGCGTCGCTTCGACTGGAGCGCGGTGCCGCGCTGGCCGGCGAGGTGAGCCAGGCGAAAGGAGCCACGTCATGGATCTGGGACTCGAGGGCAAGACCGCGCTGGTCACGGGAGGGAGCAAGGGCATCGGGCGCGCGGTGGCGCGCACCCTCGCCGCCGAGGGGGCGCGCGTGGCCATCTGCTCGCGCGACGAGGCGGCGCTGAAGGACGCCGCCGCGGAGATCGAGCGCGCGACCGGCCGGCGCGTCGAGGTGGTGCCGGGCGACTTGAGCCGGCGTGAGGAGGTGAGCCGGGTGGCCGTCGCGTCCCTCGATCGCCTGGGCCGCCTCGACATCCTCGTGAACAATGCGGGCGCGATCAAGGGCGGCGACTTCCTGACCACGCCCGACGAGGAGTGGCTCAACGGCTGGAGCCTGAAGCTGCTCGGCTACATCCGGATGGCGCGCGAGGTGCTGCCGCACATGCAGACGCAGGGTGGCGGGCGCATCGTCAACGTGGTGGGCGCCGCGGCACGGAATCCCGCGGCGACGTACATGATGGGCGGCACCGCCAACGCCGCCCTCATCAATTTCACCAAGGCGCTCTCCGATCTGGGCGCGCGCTCGAACGTGCTGGTGACCGGCGTGTCGCCGGGGCCGGTCAAGACCGAGCGCTGGGACAGCTTGATGGCCCAGCAGGCGAAGGCGGCAGGACAGGATCTGGAGAGCTACGTAAAGGAACGTAGTCAAGAATTGCCCCTCGGACGCATCGCGCGGCCGGAAGAAGTCGCGGACGTCGTCTGCTTCCTCGCGTCGCAGCGTGCATCATTTCTGACCGGCATCACCATCACGATCGACGGCGGCATCACCCGCGGGGTTTATCTCTAGGCAAGTTTTCGTGCGCGGTCATGCGTGCCCCGTAAGGGCATAACATCGTGAAATAAGGAACATTCTTCCTGAATATTCCCTTGACACGTGGTCGGACCATACGTAGAGTTCCGGACACGCTGCGGACCCCTCGATTCGCGAGGGCCGCGAGCGATCGTTTCCTATGCGCCGCTGGTGAGCCGGGGAGTGGGCTACTCGGTCCTGATCGCGGCAGGAGGGGTTCGCGATGCCTGCAAAGCTCTTCGTCGGCAATCTCTCGTTCCAGGCAACAGAGGAGGACCTGCGTGAGCTGTTCCAGCAGGCGGGGACGGTCGAATCCGTCCGCATCGTCACCGATCAGTTCACCGGGCGGCCCAGGGGGTTTGGCTTCGTCGAGATGACCACCAAGGAGGAGTCGGGCAAGGCCATCGAGATGCTAAACGGCCGTCTCTTCAGGGATCGTAACCTGGTGGTCGACGAGGCGCGCCCACAGCCGCAGCGCGGTGCCGGCGGAGGTGGCGGGCCTCGCGGAGGCGGGGGCGGACCGCGCAGTGGCGGCGGTGGCGGGGGAGGTTGGCGCCGCTAGCCAGGCGACATCGAGCCCCGGGGAGGGAGACTTCCCCGGGGTTTTTTTGATGGTAGACTACTCGTCATATGAAGATGATCGGGAGCCTCTCATGAGTCGGGCCGTCCCCCCCGCACCGGGCTTCGTGAAGCGCTTCGGCGACGTCGTGGACCGTCGGCGCGGCGTCCTGTTCCAGCAGCTTGACTCCGACAACCTGGTGAACCGCTTGACCGGCGACGCCATGCCGTTCGGCTGGACGGTGAATCCCTTTCGCGGATGCGAGGTGGGATGCCGGTACTGCTACGCCCGGCCGACGCACGAATTCCTGGGCCACGGTGATCCCGAAGAGTTCGAGGAGCGCATCTACGTGAAGCAAGCGGGCGACGCCAAGCTGCGGGCCAGTCTCCTGCGCGCCCGGGCGAGCGGTCGGGAGATCGCGATCGGCACCGCCACCGATCCCTATCAGCCGGCCGAGGGACGGTTCGCGGTGACCCGCCGGGTGCTGGAGGCGATGGCCCAGGTTCCGGGCCTGCGCATCGGGATCACCACGAAGTCGACCGGGATCCTGCGCGATCGCGACGTCCTGGGCCGGATCGCCCGCGCCTCGGACCTCTGGGTGAACCTCTCGCTGATCTCCCTCGACGCCGATCTCCTCCGCCAGATCGAGCCCCGCGCTCCGCGTCCCGACCTGCGGCTTCACGCCATGCGCGCGCTGTCGAGTGACGGCATCCGCACCCGCCTCTTCCTGATGCCGGTGCTGCCGCTGCTGACCGACGGCGCGGCCGGCCTGCGTGAGCTGCTGGCCGCCGCGCTCGCCGCGGGCGCGCGGGAGGCGATCAGCCAGGCGCTCTTCCTGCGAACCGAGATGACCTGGCGCTTCTTCCTGGAGTTCGTGCGCGAGGAATTCCCGTGGGCCGAGCGACGGTACCGCGCGCTCTATCCGCGCCCGGGCAACGCGCCGGCGGCCTATCGCGAGGAGATCGCGCGGCGGGTCTCCCGGCTGAGCGTCGAGGTCGGCTTCCCGTCGCGCACGCGCGCGGAGCGCGTCCGGGCCGAGGCGCCGGCCCGCCCGCGTCAGCTCGCGCTGTCCTGGTGAGACGCCTTCCGGCTCAGCTGTCCCACAGCGACAGCTGCTCGGGCGCGCTGGGAGCCGGAACCGGCTCGTCCTCGATCACCGCGACCAGGCCGTCCTGCTCGATCAGGGGCCGGAACTTCTCGTAGAGCTCCTGCAGCTTGGCCACGTAGTAGGCGGTGTTCTCGTCCGGGGCGCTCTCGCTCCAGTCGGTGGCGAGCCGCGCCGCCTCGTTGACCGCGATCCGCTTGTCGTCGCCGGTGACGTAGTAGGACACCTGGTCGCCCGGCTGGTACGAGCGCGCCGAGGACAGGGCCAGCTCGTAGGCCGCGCCCACGTTGCGCTCCCCGGACTGCAGCTTCTCCCGATATGCGGTGAGCGACTCCTGGATGGTCTCGGTCTTCATGAACTGCTTGAGCGGCACCCGGTGGGCGAGGAAGTCCGCCTCCCAGCGCGCGACCAGGCCGGGAATCTCCTCGCGCCGGCCGGTGAGGAGCAGCCGGAACATCTCCTCCATCCACCGGCGCTGGAAGAGCTCGATGCCGCGCGAGCGCAGGCCCGAGCCCTTGATCAGGAGCTTGCCGCGCTCGTCGAGCACCACGTAGTTCTTCATCTTGTAGCTGAACATCGCCACGTAGCGGCCGTCGAGCTCGAGCTGGATGCCCTCGGGCAGGGCGGCCGACAGCTCGGTCACCAGCATCTCCTCGAGCACCGTCGGGTCGGTCGGGACCTCCGGGGTCGCCACCGGCGGCACGAAGTAGATGCCGTCGGTGTCCACCTCGACCACGGTGGCCCCGAGCCCGCCCAGCCGGTCCAGCAGCAGCTGCACCAGCCGGCGGCCCTCCCCGGTCACCTGGTTCGCCACGTCGAAATCGTTCCAGTGTCCCTGCGAGAAGGCGAGGTAGCCGTAGAACGAGTTGATGAAGATCTTGAAGGTCTGCTGGAGCGCGTTGAGGAACACGCGCTCCTCGTCGGTGGCCGCGTCGCGGGCCATGCGCTTGGCCGACACCCGGAACTCCCGCAGGTCGTGCAGCAGGGAGGCCGAGACGCCGAGCCGATCGGAGGCCGGGAACAGTCCCTGGCCGAGCATGAGCGAGGGATAGAGCGAGGTCACGTCGACGTGGAGCACGCCGCGCGCGACGCCTCGCTGGAAGACGGCGGTGTACCCGCCGGCCACCCCGCGGCCCCGGCCCGGCGCGGGCACCGCCTGCCCGCGGTGCAGGTACTCGCGCATCAGCAGCGCGTCGATCTTGGTCGCGTTGCCGCGCAGCACGGTCGACTGGTAGTCGAAGGGCAGGATCTGGGCCTGGACGAAATAGGGGGGCGACAGGATCGCGGACAGCCCGAGCGTCTCGATGACGTCGTCGCGGGCGTAGGCCATCAGGCGCTCCGGATCCTCCCGGAAGATGCGCGGGATGTCCTCGGGCGGCAGGTAGGTGCGCTCGGGCGCCGCGATGCCGAAGTGCCGGGCCACGTCCTTGAGCCCGTAGGACTCGAGGTCGCGGGCGCCCACGTCGTAGAGCTGGGCGAGGATCCAGGTGTCCACGATGTGGCGCCCGGTCACCCCGTAGCGGCGATAGCCGATCGTCCGCTCGGCCACCTGCATGCGCGAGGGGAAGCCGCGCAGGGTCGAGCCGTCGCGCCCCCACGCGAGGGCAACACGGTGCCGCCGGGCCCGCGCCTCCAGGTACTCGAGATCGAAGCGGAAGATGTTGTGCCCCTCGATCACGTCGGGATCGCGCTCGCGGATCAGCCGCGAGCACTCGCTCAGGAGCTCGGCCTCCGACATCTCGGTGCCCGAGAGCACGGTGGTGAAGCCGGTGGAGTCGGCGATGGCGATCGCGATGATCCGGTCGGACTCGCGGGCTGCGTTGGGGAACTCGAAGCCGGCGCCGGTGGTGACCTCGATGTCGATGGCCATCCGACGGAGATCTCCGAAGGTCATGCCCAGGAACGACGTCTTGCCGGTGCGCAGCAGGAACTGGTGGATCGGATCGGCGAGGAAGCGATAGGGCGCGTCGGGCGAGCCCGCGCTCTGGCCCGAGACGCGCAGGCAGTGATCCCGCGCCCGCAGGGCCTGCGACCACGAGGGCAGCTCGGCGAGCCAGCGGAACGTGCCCTCGCCGTCGAGCGGGACCATCGTGATCCCGTCCTCGAGGTCGGCGACCAGATCCGGATCGGCCAGGAGCAAGAAGGGGCGGAAGGGCTCCTCGGCGCTCACCACCGCGCCGTCGGACCCGCGCGCGTAGACCGTGACGTGAGCGTCGGCGGGGCGGAAGGCGAGCAGCCCGCGCGCCGGGTGGTGCCCGAACAGCAGCGGGTTGTCATAGAACCGGAGCGGGACGATGGTCAATTCAGCAGGCCCCGCAGACGGTGCAGCTCCTTGCGGGCCATCACGTAGCGTGGCTCGATCTCGATCGCCCGCTCGAGCTCTCCGATGGCCTCGCGGATCTCGTGACGCTTGACGTGGATGCGCGCGCGATTGAAGTAGGGGAAGTGGCGGGGCTCGTAGCGCGCCGCCTGCTTGGCGAGCTCGAGCCACGGCACCGCCTCGTCGTGCCGGCCCAGCTCGATGAGATAGGCGCCGATGTCGTTGTAGGGGTTGCCGAAGTCCGGGTCCACCGAGATGGCGATCTTGCACTGGGCGATCGCGTCGTCCGGCCGCCCCTGGAAGCTGTAGGCCCAGCCGAGGAAGGTGTGGGCCTCCGCGGTGGGATGGAGCCCGATCGAGCGCTGGTAGTGGGCGACCGCCTCTTCCAGCCGCCCCTGCATCTGCGCCTCGTAGCCCAGCTGGAAGTGGCGCTGAGCCTCCGCGCGCGTCGCCCCGGCCGCTTCGTCGTCCGCCATCTAGCGCACCGTCCCCGGCGCCCCGGTCTCGTGCTCCGTCGCCGGCTCCATGCCGGGCAATTCTACCGCAGGCGGCGCGCCCCCGCGCGACACGCGCGCGCGAACTGCGCTATCCTCGCGCCCGTGCGCCGCGTGACCGGGATCGCGCAGCTGATCGTGCTGCTGGCCGCCTGCGCCGGGCCGACCGGCCGGCAGGCCGTCCGCTTCGTCAACGCCACGCCGGGCGCGCCGATGACCCTGGACGCCACCCTGGTGCGCCCGAGCGGGCCCGGCCCGTTCCCGGCAATCGTGCAGCTGCACGGCTGCGGCGGCCTCGAGGCACAGTCGTATCGGTGGGCCCGCTGGTTCGCCGATCACGGCTATGCGGCGCTGGTGGTGGACAGCTTCGGCCCGCGGAAGCTGAAGGGCGATTGCCGCTCCGGGCCCGACGAGCCGCCGGTCACCGCGCGCTTCGACGACGCGTTCGGCGCCCTGCGCTATCTGCAGTCGCTCCCCGACGTGAAGGGCGACCGGATCGCGGCGATCGGGTGGTCGCAGGGCGGCGTCTACGCGATGTCGGTGATCAACGGCCCGAGCCTCGAGCGGGCCCGGCGACGCGGCGTGGCGCTGCCCGCCACCGGCTTCGCGGCGGGCATCGGAGTCTATCCGGGCGGCTGCTTCTCTCTGGTCAACGAGCAGGTGATCCGGCCGCTGCTCGTCCTCATCGGCGAGGCCGACGACTGGACCCCCGCCGCCAAGTGCCGGGAGATGGTCGAGTCGATGCGCGCCCGCGGCTCGGACGCCCGCATCGTGACCTATCCGGGCGCCTACCACTACTTCGACGTGGAAGGACAGCGCCAGGAGGTGCTGGCCGAGGTCGAGAACGACAACCGGGCCGGCGGCCACGGCGCCACCGTCTCCTACCAGGCCGAGGCGGCGGCCGACGCGCACCGGCAGATCGAAGCGTTCCTGGCGCGATATCTGCGGTAGCCGGCCTCCGCGGATTGCACGGGCCGCCCGGCGCGTGCTAGCGTGAGCCCGAACGTTTTTCCCAATGGACGCGTCGGTCGAGCTCGTCAAGCATCTGCTCGGCTCGGTGGTGCACATCCACGCCGAGATCCCCTCGGCCCATCCCTCCACACGACACCTGGGCGACGAGCGGATGGGCACCGGCGCGGTGGTGGACGCGGCCGGGCTCATCCTCACCGTCAACTACGTGGTGATGGGCGCCGAGACCATCCAGGTCACCCTCGGCCGCGGGCGCGGCCTCCGGGCCGAGATCGTGGCCCAGGACTTCGAGGTCGGCCTCGCCCTGCTCCGGGTGAAGCGGCAGGGCCTCGCCGCGGTGCGGATCGCCGACTCCGAATCGCTCGAGCGGGGCGCGCCGGTCTTCGCGATCGGCTCCACCGGGTCCCGCGAGCGCCGGGTGGGCGGCGGGCTCGTCACCTACCTGGGCGAGTTCGAGGCGCACTGGGAGTACATGCTCGAGCGGGGCATCGTGTCGAGCGCAGCCAATCCGGGCTTCGGCGGCGGGCCACTGTTCACGCTGGGGGGCAAGATGGTGGGCGTGGTCTCGCTGAACCTCAACGAGATCGCCCGCTGCTCCCTGGCCATCCCGAGCGAGTACTATCGGCGGAACCGGGAGGAGTTCGTGCGCTTCGGGCGGGTGGTGAGCCGGCCGCAGCGCGCGTGGCTCGGGGTCTTCGCCCACGTGCTCGACGAGGGCGTGGTGGTCGCGGACGTCGTGCCCAACGGGCCGGGCGCCCGCTCGGGCATCCAGGAAGGCGACGTGATCGTCTCGCTGGACGCCCACGAGGTGCCGACGCGCAAGGACCTGTATCTCTCGCTCTGGCGCCACACCCCGGGCGAGAAGATGACGCTCGAGGTCATGCGTGACAACGAGGTCCGCCGCCTGTCCGTCACCGCGGGCGACCGGGCCGACTTCTACAAGCAGATCTCCTAGCCTCACTCGAAGGAGGAGTCGCGGATGGATCTCGGCATCAGGGGCAAGACCGCGCTGGTGGTCGCGGCGAGCAAGGGCATGGGCAAGGCGAGCGCGCTCGGGCTGGGCGCCGAGGGCGCTCGGGTGGTCATGTGCGCCCGCGGGGAGGCCGCGCTGAAGGATGCGGCCGCCGAGGTGAAGCAGAAGACCGGCGCGGAGGTGCTCGCGCTGCCCGCCGACGCGAGCCGGGCCGCCGACATCTCCCGCGTGGTGGCCGAGGCCAACCGCGCGTTCGGGGGTGTGGACATCCTGGTTGCCAACGTGGGCGGCCCGCCGCCCGGGCCGTTCGAGGCGATGACCGACGAGCAGTGGAAGGCCGCCTTCGAGCAGGTGCACCTGTCGACCGTTCGGTTCATTCGAGAAGTCCTGCCCCACATGAAGCGCTCGCGCTGGGGACGCATCCTCGCCATCCAGTCCAGCTCGGTGAAGCAGCCGGTGGACGGCCTCGTGCTCTCGAACGGGATTCGCCCCGGCATCGCCGGCCTGTTCAAGACCCTCGCGGGCGACGTGGCCAAGGACAACATCACGGTGAATCTGGTGCTGCCCGGCCGCATCTTGACCGATCGCTTCCTCGAGCATCAGACCGACCGGGCCAAGCGCAACGGCGTCCCCCTCGAGCAGCAGATGGAGATCTCGTCGGCCGACATCCCGATGGGCCGGATCGGCACCCCGGACGAGTTCGCGGCGATGGTGGTCTTCCTCGCCTCCGCCCGCGCCTCCTACATCACCGGGGTGGCGGTGCAGGTGGACGGCGGCCTCATCCGGAGCGTGGTCTAGCCGTCGCGGCGGCGGGGGCGGACGCGAGCCCGGTGATCGCGGCGGTTCGGACGGCGATCGCGTCGTTCCGCGCCCGCCGCGGGATGTTCCTGGCCTCCGGGCTGGCGTTCAACTTCATCGTCGGCCTCATCCCGCTGCTCTTCTTCGTGGTGTCGGTGGCCGGCTTCGTGCTGAGCCGGCGGGCGGTGATGGAAGCCGTCCTCGGCCAGATCTCCGCGATCGTGCCGGTCTACAAGAACGAGCTGCACGACACCCTCGCCGAGATCATCCGACGTCGGCGGCTGTCGAGCCTGCTCGGCACCGCGGTGCTCCTGCTGTTCTCGAGCCAGCTCTTCAACTCGATCCGGCTCGTGCTCAGCGACATCTTCGGGTTCCGCGGCGGCCCCGGCTTCCTGCGCGGCCTGCTGCGCGACGTGGTGATGGTGGTCGCGATGGGCGTGCTCTTCCTGGGCAGCCTCGTCATCAGCGACATCTTCGGCTGGCTCAAGATCCTGGTCTTCCAGACCATGGGCGCCCCGACGCAGTGGGTGCGCTCGTGGTCGCTCGCGCTGGCCCTGGCCTTCAGCACCGCGTTCTTCTTCGTGCCGTATCGCTACTTCCCGCACCGCCGGGTGCCGGTCGGAGCCGCGCTCGCCGGCGCCCTCCTCGCCGCCGTCCTGTGGGAGACGGCCAAGCAGCTCTTCCGCTGGTACATCCTCTCGTTCGGCGTCTACGACCAGGTGTACGGCCCGCTCGGCGTGCTGGTGGCCCTGGCCATGTTCGCGTACTACTCGGGCGTGGTCTTCATCCTGGGCGCCGAGTTCGCGGCCGCACTGATGACGAAGGGCCGTCGCGCCTGACTTCTCCCTCTCCCCAGGGGAGGGCTCTGTGCTAGGGTGTGGCGGTCATGGTCGACGCCCTGCGCCCGCCACTGCACGGCGTGCGGGTCCTCGAGCTGGCCCATCTCATCGCCGGTCCCATCTGCGGCATGTACCTCGCCGACATGGGCGCCGACGTCGTGAAGGTGGAGTCGCGCGAGGCGCCCGACGCGGGCCGCTCGGTGTATCCGCGCGCGGTGCGCAACGGCGAGGGTGTGCTGCACCTCACCGTCAACCGTAACAAGCGCGCGATCTGCCTCGACGTCAAGCAGCCGGAGGGCCGCGCCGCCTTCCGCCGGCTGGCCGCGTGGGCCGACGTGATCATCGAGGGCTTTCGCGGCGGGGTGGCCGAGCGCCTCGGCATCGACTACGACGCGATCAAGTCGGTGAACCCGCGGCTGATCTACTGCTCCATCTCCGCGTTCGGACCCGACGGGCCGTGGCGCGAGAAGCCGGGGCTGGACTCGCTCGCGCAGGCCCTGGGCGGCCTCATGGCCATCACCGGCGAGCCCGACGGCGGCCCGGTGCTCTGCGGGGCGCCGGTGGCCGACACCCTGGGCGGGATGCTGGCCATCCAGGGCATTCTCACCGCGCTGATCGCGCGCGCGGCGAGCGGGGAAGGCCAGCGGGTCGACGCCTCGCTCCTGAACGGCATGCTGTTCGCGCACACCGCGCGCCTCTCCGTGTTCCACGAGACCGGCGAGCCGCTGCCGCGCTACGGCAGCGGGCATCCCGAGATCGTGCCCTACCAGGCCTTCGAGGCGCGCGACGGCTGGCTGTTCGTGGCCGCGTGGGTGGATCGGCTCTGGCTGCCCTTCTGCAAGGCGGTCGGGCTCGACGCTCTCGGGGCCGATCCGCGCTTCGCGACCCGCAAGGACCGGCTCGACCACCGCGCCGAGCTGGAAGCGATCCTGGCCCCGGTCTTCCGCGCGCGTCCGGTCGCCCACTGGATGGAGGCGCTCGAGCAGGCCGACGTCCTGTGCGCGCCCATCAACGACTATCCCGGGCTCGTGCGCCATCCGCAGGTGATGGCCACCGGCTTCATCACCGAGCAGGACCATCCGCGCGCGGGCCGGTTCAAGACGGTGGCCACCCCCGTGAAGCTCGAGAAGACCCCGGGCACGATCCGGACCCCGGCCCCGCGGCTGGGAGAGCACGGCGAGGCGGTGCTGACCGAGGCGGGCTTCACGAAGGCGGAGATCGAGCAGCTGGCCGCTCGCCGCATCATCTGAGTCACTCACGACGGAGGCCTCTTCCATGATGCTCAAGGACAAGGTGGCGGTGGTCACGGGCGCAGCGCGCGGGATCGGCCGCGAGATCGCGCTGCTGATGGCGAAGCACGGCGCCAAGGTCGTGGTCAACGACTACGGCGGCGGAGCGGACGGCGCGGGCGACGCGCGCGGCCCCGCCGACGACGTGGTGAACGAGATCAAGGGGCAGGGCGGGCAGGCCGCGGCCAACTACGACTCGGTGGCGAGCATGGCGGGCGGCCAGCACATCGTGCAGACCGCTCTGGATCACTTCGGCAAGATCGACATCGTGGTGAACAACGCCGGCATCCTCCGCGACCGCATGATCTTCAACATGACCGAGGAGGAGTGGGACGGCGTCGTCAACACGCATCTCAAGGGCACCTTCGCGGTGACCCGCGCCGCGGTGCCCCACATGCGGGAGCGGAAGTGGGGCCGCATCATCAACATGACCTCCACCTCCGGCCTGGTCGGCAACGTCGGGCAGGCCAACTACGCGGCGGCCAAGCTGGGCATCGTGGGCTTCACCAAGGTGGTGGCGCTCGACATGGCGCGCTACAACGTCACCGCCAACTGCATCTCGCCGTTCGCGTGGACGCGCATGATCGGCACCATTCCCACCGAGACCGAGGCCCAGAAGGCCCGCGTCGAGAAGATCAAGAAGATGGGGCCCGAGCACATCGCGCCGGTGGCGGTGTTCCTCGCCACCGACGAGGCCAAGGAGATCTCCGGTCAGGTGTTCGGGGTGCGCGGCAAGGAGGTCATGCTCTTCGGGCACATGCGGCCGCTGCGCAGCATCCATCACGACCTCGGCTGGACGCCGGAGCGCCTCGCCGCCATGTTCCCGGGCACGCTCAAGCACCACCTGGCCCCGCTCGACACCTCGGGCCAGTACTTCAACTACGACCCGATGGTCTGATCGCGGCGGATGCGCCGCCCGTCGCACCTGATCCGGCTCGGGATCCTCCTGGCCGCGCTGCTCGCCGCGCCGGCCGCGGCGGTCGAGCCCGGACTGCTGGTGACGGTGGGCGAGGTGACCGACACCTCGGCGGTCATCTGGGTCCGCGGGATCGCCTGGGGCGAGGTGGGCATCCGCTACGAGCCGATGCCCCGCGCGTCGGACCCGCCGCCCACCGGGCCGGCGGGCGCGCGCGGGGATATCCGGGTGACTCCCAGTCAGAACCTCACCGGCAAGCTGCTCCTGCAGCCGCTCGAGCCGTCCACCCGCTATCGCTACACCGTCTCCCAGAACGCGGCGCAGATCTCGGGCGACTTCGTCACCGCGCCGGGCCCCACCATCGCCCTGCCGGTGCGCTTCGTGTGGAGCGGAAGCCTCGGCAGCAACGGCCACTGCCGCAAGCCGGGCGTGGGCTATCCGATCTTCGGCGCGCTCGCCCAGGTCCCCGCCGATTTCTTCGTGTTCGTGGGCGACACCATCTACGCCGACCAGATGTGCGGCGGCGGCGCGCGGCAGGCCGGCTACGACTTCGTGGCGCGCCGGCTCGCCGACTTCTGGTCCAAGCATCGCTACAACCGCGAGGATCCGACGGTGCAGGCCTTCTTCCGGCGCACCTCGGTGTACGCGATCTGGGACGACCGAGAGGTGAAGGGCAGCTTCGCCGGGCCGTCGGAGCCGCTGATGGACCCGGGGCGCCGCGCCTTCATCGACTACTTCCCGATCCAGCCGCCGCGCGACGAGCCGGGACGGCTCTACCGCAAGTTCCGCTGGGGCGCCCTGCTCGAGCTGTTCATCCTCGACACGCGGCAGTACCGCAGCCCCGCCAGCATGCACGACGGGCCCGGCAAGACCATGCTCGGCGCCGCGCAGCGGCGCTGGCTGATCGAGGCGGTGGCCGGCTCGAGCGCGGTGTGGAAGGTGGTGGTGTCGAGCGTGCCGCTCTCGGTGCCGACGGGGGGACGGGTCCACGACTCCTGGAGCAACGCCAACGCGCAGGGCGTGCCCGAGGAGCACGGGGGCGGCTACGCGCTCGAGCGCGACGCCATCCTTCGCACCCTCCGCCAGCGCGGCGTGCGCAATCTCGTGTTCCTGACCGGCGACGCGCAGCACGCCGAGCTGATCCGGCACCAGCCGGCTCCCGAGTGGTCCTTCCACGAGCTCATCGCGGGGCCGCTGTCGGCGGCTCCGGGCCGGCCCCGACCCCTCGACGCGGGCTTGAACCCGCGCTCGCTCGCCAGCGTGGGCGGCGTCGCCAACTTCGGCGACGTCTCCATCGAGTCGGGCGGGCTCACCGTGCGCATCGTGGACGCCGAGGGGCAGGTGCGGGCCACCGAGACGATCGCCAGCGAGTAGCGCCGGGCTCAGACGCGCCGGTTGACCAGGTAGATTCCGACCGCCACCAGGACCGCGGCCGCGCCCAGGTTGCCGGTCAGTCGCTCGCCGAGGACGAGCCAGCCCGCCAGCACCCCGAAGAGCGGGGTCCAGAACGAGAAGGCGGCGAGCCCCGAGGCCGGATACCGCTGCAGCAGCCAGAACCAGATGAGGTAGGACACGAAGGCCACGATCACGCTCTGGTACGCGATCGCGGCGGCCACCGGCCCGGTCACCGCGGTGACGCCGCGCTCGCCGATGAGCGCGGACAGGCCGATCAGGGCGGCCGCCGAGACCGAGAGCTGATAGAAGAGCGTGCGCTGCGGAGTGAGCCGCCGGTCCCGCCGCGCCTTGACGATGACGGTGGTGGCGGCCCAGAGGAGGCCGCCGATCAGCTCGAGGCCGTCACCCAGCAGCTCGCGGCGGGAGGGCAGGGCGAGCCCGTCCACGAACGCCAGGCACAGCCCGACGAAGGCCACGATCAACCCGGTCACGCGGCTGCGCGTCAGCCGCTCCTCGGGGATGAGCACGTGGGCGCCCAGGGCCACGAAGAAGGGCGCCGAGTAGAGGAAGATCACGCTGCGCGACGCGGTCGTGAACGCGAGCCCGCCGTAGATGAAGACGAACTCGGCCGCGAAGAGCAGGCCGACGAAGAGACCGTAGCCCCACGTGCCGTCGCGGGTGAGCAGCGGCTCGCCGCGGAGCCGGCACCAGGCCCAGACCAGGCCGGCCGCGATGAAGGAGCGCAGGCCCGCGCCCAGGAGCGGCGATATGCCGGCGAGGCTGATCTTGATGGCGACCTGGTTCAGCCCCCAGGCCACGCAGCACACCAGCAGGATGGTCGCGGCGACGCCGCCGAGACGCTCCGACCCGCTCACGTGCGGGCGCGGCGAACGCCGATCGATGCCAGCAGCGCCATGCTCAGCACGCTGAGCCCGACGCCGGCCCACTCGGCCGCGCCGGGACGATGCTCCATCTCCACCTCGGTGGTGCCCGGCCGCACCGCGACCTCGACGAGGCCCAGGTCGCTCCGGCGGACCGGCACGGCCATCGCGCCGGCGCGGACGATCCAGAGCGGTGAGTAGGCGATGGACAGTGGCGCCCAGCCCCCTATCGCCTCGGAGGCGACCGGCACACGCCAGCGCTGCGAGCCGATCGGCTCGGGCCCGGTGCGCGACTCGGCCAGGAAGAACACGATGAAGGACCCTACGCGGTACCGATGCACAACCGACGGATTCTCCAAGAGAAATGAGGCCCGTCTCGCGTCCTGCTCGAGCGCGATCACGGAGGAGACGCCGAGCCGGACGATCAACCGGTTGAAGGTCGCCGGCTCCAGCGCATCGAGCGGCCGGCCGAAGAGGCTCTCGCCGTCCAGCTGCTCGGCCAGCCGCGTGAGGGGACGGTTCGCGGCGGAGCCGGTGTAGAGCAGCCCGGCCACCGGCGATGGATGCGTGAACGTCCCGCCCAGGATGCCGCGGCCGGTTCGGATCGGGGTCAGCGCGGTGATGTGGGTGTGCGGGCGCCACCACTCGGGGCGCCAGTCCAGCGGCACGCCCGAGCGCACGAACAGGACCCGGCCGGGCGGCGCCTTCGCGAGCGCCTCCCACACCGTGTCCATGCGCAGTCCGCGAACCACCGCCGTCTCCTTGGGCCACTCGAGCGCGCGCGGCCAGAGCGAGAGCCCGGGCTCGTAGGCGCCCCACGACAGGGGCAGGCAGGCGGCCAGGGCGACGAGGGCGGTGACCGCCGGGCGCGCGCCGGCGCGAGCGGCGACCCCGAAGCCGAGCGCCGCGCCGATCACCAGCGCCCAGTAGAGGCCGTCCATCACGCGATCGGCGGGCAGCCACGCGATGCCCAGGGGCCGGAGCACGAACGCGTCGACGATCACGAGGCCGGCCACGACGGGCGAGAGCGTGAGCAGCCAGCGCGCGTCCGCGGGAATCCGCGCGCGCCATCGCCACGCGACGACGGTCAGCAGCGCGAGCACGAGCACGATCGGCTGGGCGACCAGGCGCCCGGCGAGCCCGCCGATCGAGAGGTCCTGCCACGCGAGTGGCAGCGCCATGTCCAGGTGCGCGAGCAGCGGCAGCAGCCACACCGCGGCGAGGCCGAGCCCCAGGGCCACCAGCAGCGCCGCGTCGCGCAGGCGGCGCGTTCGTGGCTCCGCGTGCGAAGCGGCCAGCGCCACCATGGCCACCGCGGTCGGCGCGTGCGCCGGATGCAGCAGCGTGATCGCCGCGATCAGCCCCGGCGCGGCGAGCGGCGGGCGCGTGGCGCCCCCGGCCCAGGGCAGGAGGCTCCACGCCAGCAGGGGCAGGCAGCCCCAGCCGAGCCGCGCGGCCACGAGGCCCCACCGCAGCCCCTCCTCGACGCCGCTCCGGCAGCCGGCCGACAGGGTGAGCGCGACGAACGCGCCGGGCAGCGCGAGCCACGGCTCGCCGAGCGCCCGGCGTAGCAGCGCGTACGTCGCCGCGCCCGGCAGCAGCCACGCGAGCCAGAGCAGGATCCGATACGTGGCGTCTGGGCCCAGCGCGCCGAAGGCGGCGCGATGGAGCGCGGCACCGAGCCAGGCGAAGCCCGGCGGGTAGTACTGCAGCTCCGCGTATCCGGCCCACCAGCCGGGATCGAAGCGCCACGGCGCGAGCCCGACGGTGATGGCGTGATGCAACCGATAGAGCTGCCCCGGGTGATCGTCGAACACGAGGAGCCCGCCGCCGAGAGCGCGCCAGCCGAACGCGACGGCGAACGCGGCCAGCAGGAGAGCGGGCAGCGGGGCCCGGGAGAGCAGCCGGCGGCGGGTCACGGGTGCCGATCATACGGCATCGCGTTGACAATCCGCGGCGGCGAGTGTTAAGTAAACGGAATCGTTGTCGACAAATCGGTGGCGCAGGTGAGGCCAACCTGAGCCGTGCAGCTCATTCCGGGGCTCAAATCCCCTACCGATGGAGAGGCCATTGGACAGAGCACTGGGTCTGAAGTGTCGGGAGTGTGGCCGCGGCTACCCTTCCTCCCCGATTCACGTCTGCGAGTTCTGCTTCGGTCCCCTCGAGGTCGACTACGACTACGAGGCGATCCGCCGCCGCATCAGTCGCGCCCGCATCGAGGCCGGCCCCACATCCATGTGGCGCTACGCCGATCTCCTGCCGTTCGATCTCTCGGAGAGTGGCCCTCCGGTGGGCGCCGCGGTCGGATTCACGCCGCTGGTCCGGGCCCGCAACCTGGCCGACGCGTGGGGCGTGCAGGAGCTGTACCTCAAGAACGATTCGGTGTCGCACCCGACGTGGTCGTTCAAGGACCGCGTGGTGTCCATGGCGGTGGCCAAGGCCCTCGAGTTCGGCTTCGACACGGTGGCCTGCGCGTCGACCGGCAATCTCGCCAACTCGGTGGCCGCGCACGCGGCGGAGGCGCGGCTTCGGTCCTACGTCTTCATCCCCGCCGATCTGGAGTCGGGCAAGGTCATCGGCACCCTCGTCTACGAGCCCACCGTCGTCGAGGTCGAAGGCACCTACGACGAGGTCAACCGCCTCTGCGCCGAGATCGGCGACAAGTACCACTGGGCCTTCGTCAACATCAACCTGCGGCCGTACTACGCGGAGGGATCGAAGACCTACGGCTACGAGATCGCCGAGCAGCTCGGCTGGCGCGCGCCCGCCCACGTGGTGGTGCCGTGCGCGGGCGGCTCGCTGCTGACCAAGATCGCGAAGGCCTTCCGGGAGCTGCAGGACCTGGGCCTGATCCCGGAGGGCCGGACCGCCATGCACGCCGCGCAGGCCGCCGGCTGCGGCCCCATCGTCACGATGATCCGGAACGACACCGACGTGCTGCGCCCGGTGCGCCCGCAGACCATCGCCAAGTCGCTGGCCATCGGCAATCCCGCCGACGGCTACTACGCCTACCGGGCGGTCAAGGAGTCGGGCGGCCACGGCGAGCACGCCACCGACGAGGAGATCATCGAGGGCATGCGGCTGCTGGCCCGCACCGAGGGCATCTTCACCGAGACCGCCGGCGGCGTGACGGTGGCCGCGACCCGCAAGCTGATCGAGTCCGGGCGCATTCCGCGCGACGAGCCCGTCGTGATCTGCATCACCGGCAACGGGCTGAAGACCCCGGACGTGCTGCAGGACCGGCTGAGCCGCGACGTGACCATCCGGCCGTCGCTGTCCGCGTTCGACCGGGCGCTGGCCGATCTCGAGTCCAAGACGGTGGCGTAGGCCGCCGAACCGAGGAGAAACGAATGGCCGTTCTGGTTCGCATTCCCACCCCCCTTCGCTCGCTGACCCGAGGCGCCGCCGAGGTGCAGGCCGACGCCTCCAACGTCCAGGACCTGATCGACGTGCTGGAGAGCCAGTACCCCGGGCTCCGGGATCGGCTGGTGGAGAACGGCGGCGAGCTGCGCCGCTTCATCAACATCTACATCAACCAGGAGGACATCCGCTTCCTGCAGGGCGCCAGCACCACGCTCAAGCAGGGTGACGAGGTGTCGATCGTGCCCGCGATCGCGGGAGGTGTGTAGGCCGGTGGGTGGAACCGGGCGGTCATGATCTCCAGGCGTGTCCAGGGCTTCACCGAGTCGGTCATCCGGGAGATGACCCGGGTCAACAACCAGTACGACGGCATCAACCTCGCCCAGGGCATGCCGAACTTCCCGCCGCCCCGCGAGCTGATCGACGCGGCCCACCGCGCCATCGACGGCGACTTCCATCAGTACGCGATCACGTGGGGCACGCCGCGGCTGCGGCAGGCGATCGCCGAGAAGTACCGCCGCTTCTACGGCATGGACGTCGAGGCGGACCGCCACGTCACGGTGTGCTGCGGCTCGACCGAGACCATGCTGGCCACGCTCCTGGCGGTGCTGAACCCGGGCGACCAGGTCATCATCTTCGAGCCGTTCTACGAGAACTACGGCCCGGGCTGCATCATCGCGGGCGCC
>DATFYA010000183.1 GCA_035315345.1 Candidatus Methylomirabilota bacterium | reverse complement strand
GGATACGGAGATGACCCCGATCTCGCGCACGATCGGCGACGAGCGGGTCGTGGACGAGATGGTATTCCGGTTCACCCACACGATCCGCATGGACTGGATGCTGCCCGGCGTGGCGCCCACCGGCCGGCGCGTCGAGATTCCCCTGGTCGTGGTCGTGCACTTCCGGGACGGCAAGCTGGCCCACGAGCACATCTACTGGGACCAGGCCTCGGTGCTGGTGCAGCTGGGGCTGCTCGATCCGGCGGTGCTGCCGGTGGCCGGCCGTGAGACCGCGCAGAAGGCGCTCGACCCGCGCCGGCCATCGAACGAGCTGATCGACCGCGCCGACCGCGCGGTCCGCCGATAGCCCGCACGAGGCCGTGGGAGCGGCAAATTGAGCGGCCACCCGCTCGTGGGGTACGGTATGCTCTACGGCACGCGCCACCAACCCGCACCGTAGCGGAGACCCGATCGCCCATGTCGAACACGAGCCCCACCGCGCTGCTGTTGAACATCGGCCACGCCATGGACCACCTCTTCCTGCTGATCTTCGCCACCGCGGTCGCGTCCATCGCCACGCAGTGGGGCATGGTCTGGCAGGATCTGATGCCCTACACGGTGGGCGCCTTCGTGCTGTTCGGCCTGGGCTCGCTGCCCGCGGGCCGTCTGGGCGACCTGTGGGGCCGGCGCGTCATGATGGTGATCTTCTTCCTCGGGTTGGGTGCCGCCGGGCTCCTGGTGTCGGCGGTCCAGCAGCCGTGGCACCTCGCGGTCGCGCTGACCGTCATGGGCGCGTTCGCGTCCATCTACCATCCGGTGGGCATCCCGATGATCGTGCAGAACTCGACGCGTCCCGGCTTCACCATCGGGCTGAACGGCCTGGCCGGCAACCTGGGTATCGCGGTCGCCGCGATCCTCACCGGCTTCCTGGTGCAGCAGGCGGGCTGGCGCATGGCCTTCGCGGTGCCGTCGCTCCTCGCCATCGCCTGCGGGGTGATCTTCGCGCTGGTGGTGCCGCGCGAGGAGATGGCGCCGGCGCGCAAGCCGAAGCGGTCGGTGGATCTGCCCGCGCCGGTCATGGTGCGGATCTTCTTCGTGATGACGCTGGCCGCGGTCTCCGGGAGCATGATCTTCAACTTCACCACCAACGGGAACAACCAGCTCCTGGCCGAGCGCCTGCGCGGCCTCGTGGATGACCCGGCGCGGCTCGGCATCCTGCTGGCGGTGGTCTACACCATCGCCTCGTTCGCGCAGATCGTGGTGGGCAAGCTGATCGACCGCTACCCGCTGAAGTTCGTCTACCTGCCGATCGTGGCCGCGCAGGTGCCGCTCTTCCTGCTCGCCGCCCGCGCCGAGGGCTGGGCGCTCTACGCGCTGATGCTGGCCTTCATGGTGTTCGTCTTCGGCGCGATTCCGTTCATCGACGCGATGATCGTGCAGTACGTGGACGATCGGATGCGCTCGCGGGTCGCCGGCATGCGCCTGGCCGTCTCCTTCGGGGTGAGCGCGCTCGCGGTCTACCTGCTGGGCCCGACCGTGAAGGCGGCCGGCTTCACCACCTTGCTCCTGCTGATGGCGGGGATCTCGTCGCTGACCACGCTCTTCGTGTCGATGCTGCCCGGCCGCGTGCCGACGCCCGCCGCGGCCCCCGCGCCCGCGCCGGCGCGGTAGCCGGGCGCCGGAGTCGCGCCGATGCCCGACCCGGCCTTCAGTCCGGAGACGCACCGCTTCGCGGAGCCGCGCTGGTTCGACGACCTGCGGGTGGGCGAGCGCTTCTTCATCCCCTCCCGCACCATGACCGAGGCCCTCTTCGCGGCCTTCCAGCTCGCCTCCGCCGACAACCATCCGATCCACTACGACCGGGAGTACTGCCACCGCCACGGCCATCGCGATCTCCTGGCCCACGGGCTGCTGGTCACCGCCCAGGCCGCGGCAGGCGCGGGCTGGTTCCCGCACGTGATCGGCGACTCGCTGATCGCGTTCCTCGAGCAGTCCTCGCGCTTCCTCGAGCCGGTGTACGTGGGCGACACGGTGTACCCGGAGCTGGTGATCACCCGGCTCGAGCCGGGGCGCACCACCGGGGTCGTGGTGCTGCGCGCGACCGTCCACAATCAGGCGCGCGAGCTCGTGATGGAAGGCGAGCACAAGTACCTCCTCCGGCGGAAGCCGGCGGCCTGATCGCTCGCGAGCCGCGCGCCTCGTGGCCACCACGCCGGTGACGGACCGCGCGCGCTCGTCTCAGCCCCGACGGCGCGGCGCCGCCCGTCCCGGGACGCGTCGATGGCTGATCGTCGCCGCGCTCTTCGTGGTCAACTACGGCGTCTCCACGCCGCTGGCCGCCTACGGCGTGTTCCTGCCCGTCCTCGGCGACGAGTTCGGCTGGAGCCGCGGCGCCATCTCGGCGGCGCTGTCGGTGAACCTGCTGGTCGGCGGGCTCGCCGGCTTCTGGGTCGGCACGCTCGCGGATCGGCACGGGCCGCGCGGGCTGCTCACCATCACGGTGGCGCTGGCCGGGGCCGCCTTCGCGCTCGTGTCCTCGGTGAGCGCGCTCTGGCAATTATTCCTCCTGATCGGCGTGATGGGCGGCGTCGGCATGTCGAGTTTCTACCTGCTGACCACCGCCACCGTCACCCACTGGTTCGACGAGCGGCGCGGGCTCGGGCTGGCGCTGGTGTTGGTGGGCTTCAACCTGGGCTACATCACGGGCGGGCCGCTCGCCGCGTGGCTCATCACGCATCTGGGATGGCGCGCGGCCTACGGGGCGCTCGGCGCGGGCTGCGGGCTGCTCACCGCGTGCGCCGCGCTGGGCGTGCGCCTGCCCCGGCCCGAGGAACGGACGGCGCTCCACCGGCCGATCCCGGCGCGGGCGGGCGCGGTCGCCGCGACGCACGCGGGCGCGACCCTGAGGCAATCGCTGCGCGATCCGCGACAGTGGGCGCTGAACTTCTCATGGCTGCTGCTGGGCGGCCTCGCGCTCATGATCTCGGTGCACGCGGTGCCCTTCGCGCGCGATCAGGGCGTGAGCCTGGCCGGCGCCTCGCTGGCCCTGACCGCTTACGGGGTCGGATCGGTCGTCGGCCGCCTCACCGCGGGCGTGGTGTCCGATCGGCTCGGGACCCGTCTCACCATCGGCGCGGCATACGTGCTGGAGATGGTGGCGCTGGTCACGCTGCTCTGGATTCCCTCGCGCGAGGCCCTGCTCGGCTCGCTGGTGGCGTTCGGCGCGGGGTTCGCGGCCTCCGACACCATGGTCGCGAAGATCATCCCGGAGGTGTTCGGCCTGCGGGCCATCGCGGCGATCATGGGGATCCTCACGCTCGGCTGGCGCCTGGGGGCGGCGGTGGCTCCGGCACTGGCCGGCTTCCTCTACGACGTCACCGGCTCCTACCGCATCCCCTTCGGCGCGGCCCCGCTGGCCGTGCTGGTCAGCTGGGGACTCTTCGCGATCGGCACGTCGACGCGCCGCCGCTGACCGGGGCGCGGGCGCGGCCGCCTCGCGCGGCTCAGCGCATGTTGCCGGTGTGGCCGAGCGAGTAGCGGCCGGGCTGCGGCCACACCGCGAGGCCGTGGGGCTCCTTGCCCACCGGGATGCTGCGGACCTCGCCGCTCGCGGTGTCGATGGCGTAGACCACGTTGTCGAAGCGGCCGGAGAGCCACAGCACCTTGCCGTCCACGCTCACGTTGCCCATGTCCGGGCTGCCGCCGCCCGGGATCGTCCAGGTGGCGACGACCTGGCGGGTGTTGAAGTCGATCACGCTGACGCTGCCCTTGCCGCGCGGAGGCCCGAACACGTGGGCCGAGCCGCGATTGGCGACGTAGAGGCGCGTGCCGTCGCGGCTCGGATAGAGCCCGTGGGTGCCGATGCCGGTCTTGATGAAGCCGATCTCGGTGAAGGCCGCGCCGTCCACCACGAAGACCCCGCCCGCCTTCATGTCGGCCACGAAGAAGATCTTGCCGTCGGGGGACACGCGGATGTCCTGGGGCATGCCGCCGCGCGAGAGCTTGAGGTAGCCGAGGACCTTGCGGCCGACCAGGTCGATCTTGGCCAGGCTGCCCTGGAACTCGCAGGTGAAGATGGCCACGCGCCCGTCGGTGGTGAAGTCGGCGTGGTTGATCCCCTTGCACTGGGGCACCGCGATCGAGAACTGCATCGCCATCGTGTGGGGATCGCGGAAGTCGAGCCGCTTCAGCGCCTCGGCCACCACGATCGCCGACTTCCCGTCGGGGCTCCAGTACATGTTGTAGGGGTCGTCCACCGCGATCGTCTTGCCCGGCTTGCCGGTGGTCGGATCGATCGGCGTGAGGCTGCCGTCGGTGCGGCCCTCCGCGTTGTTGGTGACCCACAGCGTCTTCAGGTCCCACGACGGCACCACGTGCTGCGGGTTGACCCCGACCGGGAAGCGGTCCACCACTTTCATGGTGGCGGGATCGATCACGCTCACGTCGTTGCCCTGGCGATTCGGGACGTAGACGCGGGGCAGCGCGCCGGCGACCGCCGGGCTCAGCTTGTCGGAGCGGATCTCGCTGTAGAGGTTGTTCGGGTCCACCACCGGAGGCATCTGGGCCGCGGCCGCGGACGCCCAGAGGCCGCCCGCGAGCACCGCAACGAGAATCGATCGAGCGAGCATGCGAGTCATCTCCTCAACGCACCGTGATGGATTTGCGGATGGCGTCGATGGTGCGGCTCACGATCAGGTCGGCACCGGCCCGGCCCAGCTCGGCGGTGGCGCGGGTCGGGTCGCCATCGACGCCGTCGCCCTCGCGCGCGGGGTGCAGCCGATCCGTGCGCACCAGACGCGCGTCGGTGGCCAGCATGAGCGCGGTGTCGGCGAGCCCGGCGTGGCGGCCCAGCTCGGCGTCGCGGTAGCCGCGCGTACGGAAGAGCTGCGGCACCTCGGTCTCGGCCGCGCGGTAGTACTCGCCGATCGCGTGCACGCGCGGCCCGCTCCCGCCCCACTCCCGGTTCAGCCGCGCCGCCACCGCCCGCTGGCCGGCCTGGGTCGAGCCGTGGTCGCCCAGCAGCACGATGTGGCGGAAGCCGTGGGCGCGGAAGCTGCGCGCGGCCGACTCGAGCACCTTCTGGAAGGCGTCGTCCGGCGCGGTGATCGTGCCCGGATAGCGCATGTGGCCGGTCGGCGGGGCGATCGCGCCCTCCGGCACGTAGGCGATCACGGGAGCCACCAGGGCATCGCCCAGGCCTCGCGCGATCCGCTCCGAGAGGACCTTCACCCGCGCGTTGTGCTTGCCCAGGGCCATGTGGGGCCCGTTCTGCTCGGTGCCGCCGGCCGGGATGATGATGGTGGTCTTGCCGGCCCGGATCGCGTCGCGCACCTCGGTCCAGGTCAGCTCCTCCAGGAAGACGGTGTCGGGGGCCTCGGCGCGGGCGGCGGTAGGGACCAGCACCGCCAGGCAGGTGAGCGCGATCAGGAGGTCCGGGACGACGCGGCGGAACATCGCTTCGATCATAAGCTCTAACGATTATCGAGCCTCAATGTTTCCCTCGCCGGTAACTGTGACGCAGTAAATCGAGCGGCGCGGCGTCGAAACCCCGAGCGGAAGCGCGCGGTAGAGCCCGGGCATGCCCCTTGCTTTGTTTGCACGAGCATGGCGATCGTCCAGGCGCTGATAGCCTTCATCGGGCGCTCGTTCGGGAAGATCCTGAGCGCGCTGTTCGACTGGGCGGTCGTCGCGATTTTCGGGTATGCCAGCGGTACCGAGAAGATCTTCCTCGCGGGGCTGCTCGCCGCCGCCGGAGCGTGGCCCCTGCTCCTGCTGGGCATCGCCTTCCCGAAGGTCGCCACGTTCCTCCTGGCCTTCGTCCCGGTGCCGTCGTGGGTGCCCTCGTGGACCGTCCGCGTGGTCTGGATCGCCCTCGCCGTCGTGGTGCCCCTCTCGGTGGGCACCGCGATGGCGGCGCGCCAGCCGCCGGATCAGCCGCGCCGGAGCTGGCCGGCCCGTCTCCTCCGGGGCTTCCCGATCACCATCGGCCTCTCGGCCGCCCTGCTCATCACGCTGTTCACGGTGCCGGTGCTCCGGCTGGTCTCGGTGATCCGCGGCCGGCAGGACGTCCAGGTCCCGCTGCTGACCGACACGACAACCTACCGTCAGGTCACGCGGCGGATTCCCGTGGTGATGGAGGAGCACGGTCGGCCGGTTCGCCGCCGCCGGCCCCCCTGGTGGCTCACCGCGCCGCTGCGCGTGCTGAGCGCGATGGACCACGACGCCTTCGCGAGCCGCATCCCGGCCGACCTGGCTTACTTCGAGGGCCGGGATCTGGTGCTCGCGCTCTATCCGAGCGGCCTGCTCATCCGGGGCCGCCCCGAGACGCTGGCGCCGGCGCAGGGCTTGATCATCGAGGCGGTGAGCGATCTTTCGGTATGGCAGACTTCCGATGCGCGGGCCCAGGCAATCGAGCGGCAGATCGCGGTGCTGTGGCAGACCGTGGAGGCCGCGGGAGGACCGGAGCGGATCGGGCTCGGCACCGTGCGGCTGCGGGAGCTGGCGCGCAGCATCGAGGAGCTTCCCGCCGAATACGAGGACTGGCAGATCGTGTACCGCAAGGCCCTGCAGTTCGGCCGGGCGCTGGACGCCCAGCCCCAGCTGCTGGCGGGCCTGGTGCACAAGGAGGAGACCATGCAGCGATACGAAGCACGCGCCCGGGCGGATGCGCGAAACGGCGAGCCCAGCACCCGAGCCCTGGTCGGTGAGATCGGCGGGCAACTGGTGGAGCTGGCCCAGAAGGAAGTGGAGCTGGCGCGCACCGAGCTGGCCAGCGACGTGCGCGCGGGACGCAACGCGGCGATCGCGCTCGCGGTCGGCGGCGTGGTGGTGCTCATGGGGGCGACCTTGCTGCTGGTGGCGGCGGTGCTCGCCCTGGCCCAGATCATGGCGGGCTGGCTCGCTGCCCTGGTCGTGGCCGCGGTGGTGCTCGCGGCGGGCATCGTCACCGCCGTCGTGGGCTGGAGCAGCCGTCCGCGCGCAGCCCTCACCCTCACGCGGAAGTCGCTCAAGGAGGACTGGGAATGGCTCAAGGCACAGGTGGCGTGACCCAGATCGAGGCGCCGGCCCGCGATCCGCGCGCGATCGAGCGAGAGATCCGCGGACATCGCGGGGAGCTGAGCACGCTGGTGGGCGAGCTGAACCGGCGGCGCCATGACCTGACCGACGTGAGACTGCAGCTCCGTCGCCACACCGTGGGCGTGGCGACCGGCCTCCTCGCCACCGGCGCGGTGATCGCCGGCTCGTTCCTGTACGCGCGCTGGCGCGCGCGCCGCTACAACAGCCTCATCGCGCGGGGCGGCCGGCTGCGCGAGGCGGTCGGTCGCATGATCGACCGTCCCGAGCGCGTCGCCAGCGAGCCGACGGTGGGCCAGCGGCTGCTCGCCTCCGCGGGCTCCGCGGCGGCCGCCGTGCTGATCAAGACGATCCTGGAGCGCCTCACGCCCTCGCCGTCCCGCCGCGCGTAGTCGCTCGCGGTTTCGCTCGCGGGATGGACCGCCCGACGCTTGACACGTCCGGGCGTCCATCCTAGTGTTCCCCCGTGGAAGTCAGGTCCGAAGGGGTGCTGGGCACGACGGTCGTCGCGCCGCACCGACTTCGGTGGAGTCGCCAGGTCCGGCGGGTCACCCACAGCGTCGTGGTCGTCGCGGGCGCGCTGTGCGTGACGCTCATCGTCGCGGTGGCGATCTTCGCCGGTTCCATCGCGCCGCAGGATCCCGACGAGCAGAACTTCGACCTGGTCGAGGCCCCACCCGGCGCCAAGGCCCTCTTCGGCACCGACCGCTTCGGCCGCGACGTGCTGAGCCGCGTGATCCACGGGGCCCGCATCTCGCTGTACGTCGCGCTCACCTCGATCAGCGTGGCGATGGCGATGGGCGGCGTGCTCGGGCTCACCGCGGGGTATCTCGGCGGGACGTGGGACAACCTGATCAATCGCGTCCTCGACGTCTTCTTCAGCATCCCCGGGCTCCTCCTCTCCGTCGGCATCGCGGCCATGCGCGGTCCCGGCGTCAACAGCGCGGTGATCGCCATCGCCATCGTGTACGTGCCGCTCTTCGCGCGGGTCATGCGCGGGCCGGTGCTCGCCGAGCGCGAGAAGGAGTACGTGGAGGCCATCCGGGCCCTCGGGGCCACCCGCTGGGTGGTCGCGCTCAAGCACGTGCTGCCCAACGTGGTCTCGCCGTTCGTGGTCCAGGGCACGGTGGCGCTGTCGCAGGCGATCCTCATCGAGGCCTCGCTGAGCTACCTCGGCCTCTCCGCCCAGCCCCCCACCCCGTCCTGGGGCAACATGCTGAACGAGGGACGGACCTATCTGGAAACCGCGCCGTGGATCTCGGTCTTCCCCGGCATCGCGATCATGATCACCGTCCTCGCCTTCAACCTGCTGGGCGACGGGCTGCGTGATGTCCTCGATCCCAGTGCCCAGTAGTCCCGCTCACAGGAGGAACCCATGACGATCGATCACACCTCGGACGCGCTCCGGCTCTCCCGTCGCCAGATCCTCAAGGCGGGCGGCCTCACCCTCGGAGCCCTCGCGGTGGGCCGCCCCGCGGCGGCGCAGACCCCGAAGCCGGGCGGCACCCTCATCTCGGCGCAGGCCACCGAGGCCACCGGGCTCGACCCCCAGCTGGTGCCCGCGCTCTCGCGCAGCCGCCGCTCGCCGCTGATGTACAGCCAGCTGGTGCGCTTCGACGAGACCATGACCCCGCGGCCGGAGCTGGCCGAGTCGTGGGAGACGAGCAAGGACGGGCTCGCCTGGACGTTCAGGCTGCGTGAGGGCGTGAAGTTCCACGACGGGCAGGAGATGACCTCGGCAGACGTGAAGTTCACCTTCGATCGCCTCTTCGAGAAGAGCCCGGGCAAGTCCGACTTCATCGCGGTCGACCGGGTCGAGCCGGCCGGCAAGTACGCGGTGAAGTTCACCACCAAGGAGCCGTTCGCGGGCCTGCTCGCCGCCCTCGGCGGGTTCTGGGGCTTCATCATCAGCGAGGCCGGCATCAAGAAGCACGGCGACCTCAACAAGGCCGCGCTGGGGACCGGGCCGTTCATGCTGGCGGACTGGAAGGTGGAGCAGCAGCTCGTGCTCAAGAAGCACCCCGGCTACTTCAAGAAGGGCCAGCCCTACGTGGACGAGCTGATCGTGCGCACCATCCCCGACGAGGCCAACATCGTGGCCGCGCTCCGCACCGGCCAGATCCAGCACGCCTTCATCGAGGACAACAAGAACTACAACCTGCTCAAGGACGAGAAGAGCCTCACCGGCTACCGCTCCTCGCGCCTCGGCTACGACTATCTGAACATCACGGCCACCCGCGGCCCGCTCAAGGACGTGCGGGTGCGCCAGGCCATCAGCTGGGCGGTGGACCGCAGCCAGGTGCTGCGGGTGGCCGCGGCCGGCTTCGGCCGGCTCACCGCGCCGGCCACCGCGCCGATGCGGCAGTGGCAGCTGCCCGAAGAGGCGTGGATGAAGTACTACAAGCCGGACGTGGAGAAGGCCAAGAAGCTGATGGCGGAGGCCGGGCAGAGCGGCGGCTTCACCGTGAAGTGCATGGTCATCCCCACGTTTCCGACCATGGTCTCCGGCGCGCCGGTCATCGCCAACCAGCTCAAGCGCATCGGCATCACCATGGAGATCGAGAACGTGGAGTACGCCATCTGGATCAAGCGCTGGCTGGCCCACGACTTCGACATGACCATGAACACCACACCGGGCTACGCCGATCCCGACACCGCCTTCTTCCGCGCGCTGCACTCGACCAAGGGCCAGAACTGGAACAGCTGGAGCGTCCCCGAGCTCGACGCGCTCCTCGAAGACGGCCGCCGCACGATGGACCAGAAGAAGCGCAAGGAGATCTACGACCGCGTCCAGATCATGATCCTGGAGAACGTCCCGCACCTCTGGCTCTTCTCCGCCGACACCATCGACTTCACCCAGGCGAACGTGAAAGGCTTCAAGCAGCACCCCACCACCCTGCTCTACGGCCTGGACTCTGCCTGGCTCGACAAAACCTAAAGCAAAAACTCGACGGCAACGCATGCACAAGGCGGTGGGGGGGCTCGGGGGAGGAGCGGCGCCGCTCCTCCCCAACAAGAAAAATGCCTTACCGCAGCGCGCCGACCGCGGACCGGTCGCACAACCGTGACGCGCTATCTGGTCGTGCGGCTGTACTCCATGGCTCTCACCCTGATCGGCCTGACCGTCCTGATCTTCCTCATGCTCCGCCTGATCCCGGGCACCGTGGTCGAGCAGATGATCGGCGCCGACGCCGTCGTCAGCCCGGCCATGGTGGCCGAGCTCACGCGCTTCTTCGGCCTCGACCAGCCGTGGTACGTGCAGTACGGGCGCTGGATTGGCCAGCTCGCCCACGGCGACCTCGGCACCTCGTGGCGGACCGGCAAGCCGGTGCTCGCCCTGATCCTGGAGCGGCTGCCGGTCACGCTGGAGCTGACCCTGTTCTCCACCGCCTTCGCGCTGGTGCTGGGCGTGGCCGCCGGCATCGTGTCGGCGATCCGGCGCGATCGCGTGGCGGACAACGTCACCCGGGTGGGCACGCTCCTCGGGCTCTCGGTGCCCGTGTTCTGGCAGGGCACGATGTTGATCCTCTTCTTCTCGCTCTACCTGCGCTGGATGCCGCCGGTGATGTGGGTGGACTTCTGGACCGACCCGCGGCGCAATCTCGTCATCATGCTGCTGCCCGCGCTCTGCCTCGGCACCGCGAGCGCGGCCAACATCGCCCGCACCACCCGCTCGTGCATGCTCGACGTGCTCGGCTCCGAGTACATCCGCACCGCGTCGGCGAAGGGGCTGGCCGGGCGGGTCGTCATCCTGAAGCACGCGCTCCGCAACGCGCTGATCCCGGTGGTGACGGTGGCCGGGCTGCAGATCGGCATCCTGCTGGGCGGCACCGTCGTGGTCGAGGAGGTCTTCACCCTGCCCGGCATCGGCCGGCTCGTGCTGTGGTCGATCTACCAGCGCGACTACCCCCTCACCCAGTCCACCATCCTGTTCATCGCGGTGCTGTTCATGACCATCAACCTGGCGGTGGATCTGCTGTACGGCTATCTCGACCCGCGGATCCGCTACGGCCGCTGA
>DATFYA010000182.1 GCA_035315345.1 Candidatus Methylomirabilota bacterium | reverse complement strand
AGAGGACGGCGAAGTAGTCGCGCACGGTCTCGTGGTGGAGATGGAATCGGCGCGCGAGATAGTTGGCCGGGCAGCCCTCGCGGGTCACGGCATGATAGGCGGTGATCTCGGCGTAGATGGCGGCCTGCCGCTGGGTGAGGGCGAGACCTCCGGGCCGGTCGGAGGTCTCCCGCACGACGCGCGTGGTGGCGGATTCGCTCACGGCCTAGGCAGTCGGCGCATCCGGGGACCAGCCCTCGATCGCGCGGAGGGCGGCGTCGCGGCCGCGCGTCCAGCAGTCGCGGCAGTGCAGATCCTTGGCCTCGGGCTCGAGGTGGCGGGCGGCGGCGAGCCGGGCTGCGAGGTCTGACCCGGTGGCCGCCTCGAGCGGGGCCTTCCGCGCCTTGAGGGCGGCGGCGTCGCGATTGTCAAGGTCCTTGCCCGTGATCATCTATGGCCCCGCGCGCCGTTGCCGTTGCTGGCGACGGGTTCCGCGACGGGCGCCGGATTCGCGGCGTCCCGGGGCTGGCCCTGCTGGGAGGTCGTCCGCGGGTCGCTGTCCAGCACCACGCCGGCGGCATCGAATTTCTTGTTCCACTCCGAGATTTCGCGCAGTTGGCGCGTGGGGTTATAGCCGCGCTCGCGGACCATCTCGGGCCACGTGAGGGCCCCGATCCGGACATTGCGCTGATACGCGAGCCCTTCCTTCTCGGGATCGATCATCGGCGCCGCGGGGGCCGTCCATTCGATCGTGCGCGCCCGCGTCGGCACCTCCTCGAGCACGGCCATCGCCTGGAGGAACCAGGCCCAGATGGGGTCGCAGAACTGGGGGACGAGGACGAGCCAGCGCCAATCCTCGACGTCATCCCAGGCCCGGAGGCGACCCATGCGGGCGCTCGAAAAGTTCACCTGAGAGTAATCCCCGGTCAGATCCTCGTAGCTCGTCGCGGGCATGCCGGCGGCGATCTTGCGGAGCATCGTCTGGGTGAAGGGCCCGTGCTCACTGACGGACGGCGGGTCGACGACCGTGACGCTGCGCCCGGGGGCGGCATTGAGGATCATGCCGGGCTCGAGGCGGTCGATGCTCGGGTCCTCGGTCGTGGTGCTTCCCAGCGCCGGGCTCGTCCCATCGACATCACTCGTGATCACGGCCAGACAGGCGGCGATCTTCTGCTTCATGAGGGCGGCGTCCTCGTACTCGTCGAAGTCCTTGAGGGTCAGGACGACCGGGGCGAAGCTCGAGGGGCCGCGCACTTGGCCCACGCGATCGGCGGGGAAGATGTGGAGCACTTCGGCCGCCGGGATCCGGCCCGAGGCGGTGCCGCGCGAGGGCACGAAGGATGACCCGGGATGTTCGGGCAGCATCCAGTAAGCGACGCGGCGGCCGATCGCGTCGAATTCGACGCCCTGGACGATGCGACCCCCGCCGGGTGTGGTCAGCCCATCTTTCAGGGGATCGAGATAGTCGGGCTCGAGAAGTTGGAGCTGCATCGGGAGCGGCAGGCCGCCCTCGACGTCCGCCATCGTCCGCCAGCGGCGCCGCACCAGGACTTCGCCATCGCGCGCCATCGTCTTGATCGCGAGCTTCTGGAGGCCCGCGAAGGTCTGGCGTCCGTCAGCATCGCACGCGGTCGTGTTCGCCCAGGCCTCCCAGCGCGCGCGCACCGTGGACGGCATCGCCTCGGTGTCCGGCATGATCCCCCAGCCAATCACCCGGTTGGCGAGCCCGCGGAGCGTCGACTTGGCCCAGCCATTGTTGCGCTCGAGGTCGCGCGCGATATGGCGGAGCGTGCCGAGCGCGGTCCCCATCGAGGCGGCGGCGTCTCCGGTCGTCCAGCGCCAGCCCTGCGTGCGACGGCCGGCGGCGGCGGCCTCATAGTGCCGGGCGACGATCTGCGCGGCGCGCCGCGCTTGCATCCGGCGGAGGGTCCAGCGGGGGGCGACGCCGTGGGTCAGGCGGTCGAGCCAGTACACCTAGACGCCCTTCGACGTCGCGGCGAGCCGAAAGGGTTGTCCGGTGGCGGCGTTCACGGAGGCCACCATGTCGGCGAGGAGCTCGCGCATCTCACGCAGGCTATGAAACGTCGTCGTCCGGTTCCCGAAGGTGACCGTAAGGACCCCGCTCTTGATGGCGATCTTGAGCGCGTCGATGTCCGCCTGGGTCCAGATGGGGTCCATCGCTCCCCGCTATACCATAGGTGGGGCCGCGTGCGCACGTCTCATGTCTCAGCGCAGCCACCGACGGCGGGGCCCGAGCCACCCCGGCGGCCGCGGCGGAGGCCCGGGCGGGCTGGTCGGCGCAGGCGCGGTCGGCGCGGCCGGGGTCGTCGCCTTGGGCGGGGCCTGCCCGACGGCGGCCTCGAGCGACGCCCAATCGGACGCCGTGAAGCGATCGATCCCGACCACGGCGGCCGCCGCGCGCGCATAGACCCGGGCGTCCAAAGCATGGTTCTGGCGGCCTTCGATCAGGGTCCATTCCAGGCGGATGAAGCCCTTGGCCGTCCGCGTGGGGATGAGTTGCTCCGCCGTGAGCTGCTGAAAGTAATCCTCGCCGTATTGCGGGAAGTGGCAGAATCCTGCGGGGATCGGGGCCTCGGCGTCGGTCGGCATCTCCAGCCGGAGCCACCCGTAGAGCTCGCTCTTGGCGATCGCGCCCACCACCGGCCAGGCCTTGTAGGAGCGGCGGAGTTTCCGCCCGCGGTCGCTAACATCGACGGCGGTCGGCGGGCCAATCAGCGCGCCACCCATTGCTTGGCCCTTCACCGCGATCACACGGCTCATGGGGTACTTCCGCGCCCAGGCGTACACCTGTTGCGTGTTATAGCCGCTATCGACCGCGAGCATCCGGATGGGGAGCTGCACGCCCCCGGCGTGGGGAAAATGGCGGGCCAGGAGGGCGTCGAGCTGGGCCCAGGGGCCCGTGTCCAGATCGGCCGTGTCCCCTGGGAGCAGGCCATAGTCGATCGACCACGAGGCCTTGCCGCGGCCCCAGCCGACGACCTCGTAGACCAAGCGATCCTTCTGCACGTCCACGCCGGCGGTCAGGAAGAGCGCGCCGTGGGGGACCGTCCCGAAGGCATAGGCCTCGCGGCGCCGCATGAGCCGGTCCCAGTCCGGCGCTTCGCCGCGATCTTGCCAGGTCTCGCCGAGCACGGTGTTGACGAACGTGCGGAGCGTGAGCGTGCCGCCGCGCGTGGCCTTGACGAACTCGAGGGCGAGCTGGCCCCACGTGGCGTTGGGGCTGTAGGAGTAGCCCGCCCAGATGTGAAACGAGGCATGGCGGCTATGCTCGGTGAAATGCTCGGGGTGCTCGGCGCGCCACTCGCCCGCCTCGATCATCGCGCGCTTGGCCGCGTGCTCGATGACGCAGCCGTGTTCGGTGCAGACCAGATAGGCGCGCTCGGGCTCGCCCTCGGGCCACTTCAAATTGGGGAACCGGAGCACCTGGAACGCGCCGCACGACGGGCACGGCACATAGTAGTGCCGCTGGTCGCCCGCCTCGAAGAGGCGCTCGATGACGCTATGCCCCGCGATCGTCGGCGTCGAGCCCGCGAGAATCTTCCGGTTCCAGTAATACTCCGTGCGCCGGATCCCGAGCTCGATCGGGTCGCCCTCGGTGCCCGCTGATTGCGGATAGCCATCCACCTCGTCGAAGATCACCACGCGCCGCGAGGTCCGCCGGAAACCCCGCGGGCTATTGGCACCGATCAGCGAGAGCGAGCCCCCGCGAAAAAGCTTCTCCAGAATCGTGTTATCGCTATCGCGGGTCCGCGTAGGGGCGATCAGACCCTCGAGGAGGGGCACATCCCGGAGCATCGGGGCGATGTCTTCCTTACTATGCCGCCGGGCATCGTCGAGCGTCGGCTGCACGACCATGATCGGGCACGGGTCATGCGCGATGTAGTAGCCGATCGCGGCGCAGACGGCCTTCGTATACCCCACGCGGGCGCTCTTCATCAGCGTGACGCGCTCGATCGCGGGGTCGGACATCGCGTCGAGGATCCCGCGCTGGTAGGGCAGCGTCGTCCACCGCCCGGCATTGGCGTCGCCAGCGGGCAGGACGAAGTGGGCATCGGCCCATGTGGAGAGTTCGAGGCGCGGCGGTGGCTTCCAAAGCTGCTGGATCTCGCCTTCGAGGGCCTCGAGCGTCGTCATGGGCCGCCGGGCCCCTCAAGGCTCGGCACCTCGCCCAACTCCTCCAGCGCCTCACGGACGAGTCGGTCCAGGAGCGCGACGTCCGCCGCCGTCAGATGTGGCAGGCGCTGCTTGGCGCGCGACGGGAGCCCCAAGAGCGTCGTCCGCGCGGCCACGACATGCGCCGCCCACCGGACTTTCACCTCCGCCGCCGGCACCAGGAGCCGCCGCGCCCGCTCCGTCTCGAGCTCGAACTTCTCCGCCCGCGCCAGCCGCTCCCGCACCGTCGCCGCCGCGAGATCCGTCGGCCCGATCGCGCCATTCCGCTTCGCATCGAGCCGCAACCGCGCCGCATGCGTCCGCCATTCGGCCTCCGCGGCCTCCAGATCGAGGATGTAGAGCTTCCCCCGCGCGTTCCGCCCCACCACTGCCTTCGTCAGCCGCCCGAGCTGGATGCCCTTAAAGACGGTCGTCCGGTCGACGCCCAACCGCTGCGCGAGCTCCTCCACGGAGCCAGCTGTCGCGGGAGACTGCGGTGTAAGTGGCTTAGAAATAAGGGGTTGCCTGCTCACATTTTGCGCCGTCGC
>DATFYA010000181.1 GCA_035315345.1 Candidatus Methylomirabilota bacterium | reverse complement strand
CTATCCTATGCCACCCGCTGCATCCGGGCACTCGAATCCGCTGCTCTGTTCAATGCGGGGGCCCGGACATGGCCCCCGCACTCGTCTGTTCAATGCGAGGGCCCCGACATGGCCCCCGCACTCCCCCAGGCCGCGGACAGCCCGCGGGGGTCAGTGGGTCGCTCGGAGGGGCGCTTTCAGGGCGGCGATGAAGTCGCCGACTCGGGCCAGCAGGTCGGAGGTGCCGCCGTGCTGCTCGACCAGTCGCACGATGGCCGAACCCACGATGACGCCGTCGGCCACTCGACCTACTTCCATGGCCTGTGCGGGGGTGGAGATCCCGAAACCCACGCAGATCGGCCGGGTGGTGATGGCGCGCAGCGCGCGCAGCTGCTGGGTCAATTCGGGCGCCACGGCCACCCGCTCGCCGGTGACCCCGGTCAGCGAAACCATGTAGATGAAGCCCTGGCTCGCGCGAGCGATGCGGCGCATGCGCTCGGGCGTCGACGTGGGCGCCACCAGGTGGACGAGGTCGAGCCCGGCCGGCTCCGCCTCCGCCTGGAGCGGTGCCGCTTCCTCCGGCGGCAGGTCGGCGACGATGACCCCGTCGACGCCCGCCTCCACCGCGGTCCGGCAGAAGGCCTTGAGGCCGAACGCCAGGATCGGATTGTAGTAGGTCAAGAACACCAGCGGGACCGAGACCTCACCGCGCATCTCGCGCACCATCTCGAGCACGCGCGGCAGGGTCACGCCCGCGGCCAGCGCGCGCTGGGTGGCGCGCTGGATCACCGGCCCGTCCGCGAGGGGATCCGAGAACGGGATGCCCAGCTCGATGACGTCGGCGCCACGGCGGGCCACCTCCACTACCAGCTGCCGCGTCGCCGCGATCGACGGGTCGCCGACCGTGAAGTAGGGCACCAGCGCGCGCTCGCGGCGGGCGCGAAGCGCGGCGAAGGTCGCGTCGAGCCGCGACGGCGTGCGGCGAGTGGGCACCGAGCGGGTCATGATCGGCCGGCGTCGTGGGCGCTGCCGCGGTGGCCATTCGTCGCGGGCTCGCCGAGGGCCTGCTCCACCGTGTGCACGTCCTTGTCGCCTCGGCCCGAGAGCCCGATCACCACGACCTGCGACTTCTTCATGCGCGCGGCCGCCCGCATCGCGTAGGCCACCGCGTGCGAGGACTCCAGCGCGGGCATGATGCCCTCGAGCCGGGTCAGGGCCTGAAAGCCCTCGAGGGCTTCCGCGTCGGTCACCGAGACGTACTCGAAGCGCCCGGCGTCCTTGTAGTAGGAGTGCTCGGGCCCGACGCCGGGGTAGTCGAGGCCGGCCGAGATCGAGTGGGCCTCGGCCACCTGCCCATCGTCGTTCTGCAGCAGGTAGCTCATGCTGCCGTGGAGGACGCCGACCGCGCCCGAGCTGAGCGACGCTCCGTGCTTCCCGGTCTTGATGCCGTGACCCCCCGGCTCCACGCCCACGATGCGCACCCGCCGATCGTCGATGAAGGCCCAGAAGAGCCCGATCGCGTTGGACCCGCCACCGACGCACGCCACCACCAGGTCCGGCAGCCGACCGGCGAGCCGGCGGGACTGGCCGCGCGCCTCCTCGCCGATCACGCGCTGGAAATCGCGGACCATCATCGGGTACGGATGCGGACCCATCACCGAGCCGAGGAGATAGTAGGTGGTGCGGACGTTGGTGACCCAGTCTCGCAGCGCCTCGTTCACCGCATCCTTCAACGTGCGGGAGCCGCTCTCCACCGGGACCACCCGCGCGCCGAGCAGGCGCATGCGGAAGACGTTGAGCGCCTGGCGCGCCACGTCCACGCTGCCCATGTACACCTCGCACTCGAGGCCCAGCAGCGCGGCCGCGGTGGCGGAGGCCACGCCGTGCTGGCCCGCCCCGGTCTCGGCGATGACCCGCGACTTGCCCATGCGCTGGGCGAGCAGAGCCTGGCCGAGGACGTTGTTGATCTTGTGCGCGCCGGTGTGGCAGAGATCCTCGCGCTTGAGATAGATGCGCGCGCCGCCCACGTGCCGCGTGAGGCGCTCCGCGAAGTAGAGCGGGGTGGGGCGGCCCGCGTAAGAGGTCAGCAGCCCGCGCAGCCGCCGCCGGAAGCCGGCGTCCGCCTTCGCGGCCCGATAGGCGGCCTCGAGCTCGATCAGCGGCTGCATGAGCGTCTCGGGCACGAAGCGGCCGCCGAAGCGGCCGAAGTGGCCGCTCGCGTCGGGCAGCGACGCCGGCCGCACCCGGGCCCGGCTCACCGCCTGTCCTCCGCCGCGCGCGCCTCGGTCACGAACCGCCGCACGCGTGACTCGTCCTTGCGGCCGGGGCTCGCCTCGACTCCCGAGTTCACGTCAACCCCGTAGGGGCGCACCCGCCGCACCGCCTCCGCGACGTTGTCGGGCGTGAGTCCCGCCGAGAGCAGCACCGGGTGTCGGCGGGCCGCGTCCGCGGCCACGTCCCAGGGAATCGGCGGGCGCGCCTCGCCCTCGCTCCACCGCGACGGCGAGTCGAGCAGGAACGCGGCCACCCGGTAGCCGGCCATGCGGGCCAGATCCGCGCCGACCGCCACCTTGAGGGTCTTGATCACGGGCAACCGGTAGTCCTGGAGGTCCTCGGGCGACTCCTCGCCGTGGAACTGCAGGGCGCCCAGCCCGCACTGCTCGGCCACCGCCTTCACGTGACCGGCCGCGTGATCCCAGAACACACCCACCGGGGTCACGAAGGGCGGCAGGGTGGCCACGATGCGGGCCGCCGCGTCGGGCGTGATGTAACGCGGGGTGCGCTCCACGAAGATGAACCCGAGGGCGTCGACCCCGCACTCCACGCAGAGGCGCGCGTCGGCGGCGCGGGTGATCCCGCAGATCTTGATCCTCATCGCAGCGACAGCTCGCGCACCGTGGCCGCGACGTCCGGGGCTCGCAGGAGCGTCTCGCCGACCAGCACCGCGTGGGCTCCCGCCGTCGCCACGCGCGCCACGTCGGCCCCGCTGGCGAGCCCGCTCTCGCTCACCGCCAGACGCCCGGGCGGGATGTGGGGCAGCAGGGCCAGCGACGGCTCGAGGCTCGTCGTCAGCGTCTGGAGGTCGCGGTTGTTGACACCGATCACGGGAGCGTCCATCCGCAGGGCCCGGTCCAGCTCGGCCGCGGTGTGCACCTCGACCAGCGCGGCCAGGCCCACGCCCTTGGCCGCCGAGAGCAGATCGCCCAGCGCGGCGTCGTCCAGCGCGGCCACGATCAGGAGCGCGGCGTCGGCGCCGGCCGCGCGCGCCTCCCAGAGCTGGTATTCGTCGACGATGAACTCCTTGCGGAGCACCGGCACCGGCACCGCCGCGCGGACCGCGACGAGATCGTCGAGACTGCCGTGGAAGTACTTCGCGTCGGTCAGCACCGAGACGGCGGCCGCACCGGCCCCCGCGTAGCTCGTCGCCTGGGTCACCGGATCGAGATCGGCGCGGAAGAGGCCGCGAGAGGGCGAGCCGCGCTTGACCTCGGCGATCAGCCGGATCCGCTCCCCGGCGCCCGGGCGAAGAGCCGCCTCGAAGTCGCGGGCGGGCGGCAGGCCGCGGCAGGCCGCCACCAGCGCGGCGAGCGGACGCCCGGCCTTGTGTCCCACCAGCTCGGTGCGCTTGTGGGCGACGATCTCATCGAGGACGCCCATGCGGCTAGTAGTCGCCGCGCAGCCCGCGCTCCCGCGCCGCCGTGATGTCGATGCGCGCCATCTGCTCCATCACGTACTCGCGCAGCGTGCGCGGCGGGGGCAGATCCCGGACCACGCGGCCGCCCGCGATCAGGGGCTTGAGCAGCGCCTCGGCGCGCCGGCCGTCGGCGTCGACCGGCGCGGGCGCCTGCGCGGGGCGGACCACGTTCTCGAGCGTGCCCGGGAAGCGCCAGACCTGCTTGGCTCCCGAGCGCTTGCCGCGCTTGGCCATCGGCTCGCCCTCGATCTCCATGATGTCGAGGGCGAAGGAGAGCACGGGGGCGTTGGCGATCGAGGTGCCGACCCCGTAGCCGTCCACCAGCGGGTTGAGCTTGAGGATCTCGTACTCGTCGATGCCGCCCGAGGCCAGGATCTTGACGTGCTCGAACCCGCGCAGGTCCAGCTCCCAGCGCACCTCCTCGAGGATCTTGAAGAAGTCGCCGCGGCGCGACGAGGGCGTGTCCAGGCGCACCGCGTACAGATCCCGGCCGAGGGCGCGCGCGACGCGGATCGCCTCGAACTTCTCGTCCTGCAGGGTGTCGATCAGGGCGACCCGCCGCACCTTGGGGTCGATGACGTCGTGGAAAGCACGCAGGGCCTCCACCGTATCGCCGAAGAGCAGGACGAGGGCGTGCGGGATGGTGCCGGTGGGATCGGCGTCGATCAGCTCGGCCGACTTGGTGACCGCGACGCCGTCGCAGCCGCCGACGAACGCGTTGCGCTCGATCATCGGGGCCAGCGCGGGATGCATGCGCCGCGCCCCGAACGAGATGACCTGCCGGTCCCCCGCGGCGCGCTTGCAGCGGGCCGACTTCGTCGCGATGCCGGAGGCCTGGCACAGCAGGCCCAGCAGCGCGGTCTCGTACTTGGCCCACTCGGGATAGATGCCCTCGATGACCAGCACCGTGTCCTCGGGGCCGAAGAGCGTTCCCTCGTCCATCGCGGAGACGTCCACCGGCAGGCCTTCGAGCAGGGCCGCGGCTTCCTCGATGCCCGCCAGCACGCCGAACGTCCAGTCGGGCTGCGGGAAGCTCTTGAGGCGGATCTCGGCCTTCACGCGCTTGTCGAGTCGCCGGGCCCGCAGGATCTCGACGGTGCGATCGAAGTAGACGTCGGAGACCTCACCCGCCTTGATCTCGGGCTCGGAAGCGATGTGGAAGGCGCGCTTGGGCTGGCTCTTCATGGGAATGCCGACACCTCCCGGCCCGGAAATAAAGTGCACGGATTGTCCCAGAAAGGTTCGGGCATGTCAATTGACCGGGAGGTTCCGGCTGCGGCCAAACTAGCGTTCAGGAAAGGGTTTTTCTGGAGCCGCTACAGGCGGAGGTCCTTCAAGTACTCGCGGAAGGCATCGGACAGGTCGGGCCGGGCCAGGGCGAACTCCACGGTGGCCTTGAGGAAGCCCAGCTTCTCGCCGGTATCGTAACGCTTGCCCTCGAACTCGACCGCGTAGATGGGCCGCCGTCCGCGGAGCACGCGCAGGCCGTTGGTCAGCTGGATCTCACCTCGCGAGTCCGGCATGGTCTCGTCGAGGATCGGGAACAGGTCGGGCGTGAGCACGTACCGGCCGATGATGGCGAGATCGGACGGGGCGTCGCGCGGGTCCGGCTTCTCGACCAGATCCTGGACCTCGTAGACGTTGGCGCCGAGGCCCCGCGCCGCGATGACGCCGTAGCGGCCGATCTCCTCGCGCGGCATGCGCATGACGGCGAGCACCGGTCCCCCGTGGCGCTCGAACACGTCCAGGAGCTGGCGCATGCAGGGCACGCGGGAGACGATGATGTCGTCGCCCAGGAACACGCCGAAGGGCTCGTCACCTACCAGCGGGCGCGCGCACCGGATGGCGTGGCCGAGACCCAGCGGCTCCTTCTGGCGCACGTACGACACCGAGGCCAGCTCCGAGATCGTCTTGATCTGGGCCAGCTCCTCCATCTTGCCGCGGTCCTGCAGGTAGTACTCGAGCTCGAAGGCCGCGTCGAAGTGATCCTCGATCGCCCGCTTGTGTCGTCCGGTCACCAGGATGATCTCCTCGAGGCCCGAGGAGACCGCTTCTTCCACCACGTACTGGATGGTCGGCTTGTCCACCAGCGGCAGCATCTCCTTCGGCTGCGCCTTGGTGGCGGGCAGGAAGCGGGTCCCGAGTCCGGCCACGGGGAAGACGGCCTTCTTGACGTTCATGCCCTGACCATACACGAGGCACTCCGGAAAGGAAACGGGTCAGGCGGGTGGCGCGTCGTCCTCGGGCGGCCGGACCTGGATGCTGAGCTTCTTGATGCGGTACCAGAGGCTCCGCTCGGACACGCCGAGCAGCTTGGCCGCGCGCGCCTGCACTCCGTGCGTCCGCTGCAGGGCGTCCAGGATCATCCGTCGCTCCCACGTCTCGAGCGCGTCGTCGAGCGACCCGGTCAGGGCCGGGGCCGGCGCGGGCTCCGTGACGGGCGCGGCCTGCGAGGCCCGCTGGATCGCCGGCGGCAGGTGCTCGGGACGGATGACGCCGTCGGAGAGCACCATCGCGCCCTCCAGCACGTGCTGCAGCTCGCGTACGTTGCCCGGCCACGCGTAGGTCCAGAGGCAGCGCAGCGCCTCGGGCGACACGGTCGCGGGCGTGCGATTGAGCCGCTCGGCGGCGCGGGCGAGCACGTGGGTGATCAGTAACGGCAGATCGTCGATGCGCTCGCGCAGGGGCGGCACGTACATGCCCACCCCCTGGAGCCGGTAGTAGAGGTCCTGGCGGAACGTGCCCTGCTTGACCGCCGCGTCGAGGTCGCGGTGGGTCGCCGCGATCACCCGTACGTCGGCGGTGATGGTCTTCGTGCCGCCCACTCGCTCGAACTCGCGCTCCTGGAGCACGCGCAGGATCTTGGCCTGCATCGACATCGGCATGTCGCCGATCTCGTCGAGGAACAGCGTGCCCTCGCGGGCCAGCTCGAAGCGTCCCGGACGCGCGCGGACGGCACCGGTGAAGGCGCCCCGCTCGTGGCCGAACAGCTCGGACTCGAGCAGTCCTTCCGGGATCGCCGCGCAGTTGACCGGGATGAACGGCCCGTCCTTGCGCGCGCTGAGGCGGTGGATCGCCCGGGCCAGCACTTCCTTGCCGGTCCCGCTCTCGCCCTGGATCAGCACGGTGAGATCGGTGGGCGCCGCGCGATGGGCCATCTCCACCACCCGCTTCAGCACCTCGCCCTGGCCGATGAGGCCTTCGAGCCCGCTCGGCTGGCTCTCGCGCAGGGCCTTGACCTGCTTCTGCAGGTGGCGGCGGTCGAGGGCGCGGGAGACCACGACCTGGAACTCGTCCATCTTCAGCGGCTTGGTGAAGAAGTCGTAGGCCCCGCGCGTGATCGCGTCCATCGCGGTCTCGCGGGTGCCGTGCGCGGTCATCACGATGATCGGCGTGTCCGGCGCCAGCTCACGGCACTTGGGGATCGCGTCGAGGCCGTCCATGTCGGGCAGCCGCACGTCGAGGAGGATCAGATCGTAGGGATTGCTCTTGAGGCGCTCGAGGAGGCCGCCCGCGGTGGGGGACACCTCGATCTCGTAGCGCTGCCGGCGGAGCGCCTCGCGCAGCACGAAGGCGAGGTCCTCGTCGTCCTCCGCGATCACGATGCGCTCGGCCATGCCCGCCCCGCCTCAGAAGATCCGGCGGGTCCCCAGCTGAGGATCGAAGCTCCGGCCCAGCCAGATCGGAACCGGGACCGCGGTGTCGAAGCCCCAGAGGTTGAGGGGCTCGGTCCGATAGGTCCAGCTCACGTCGAGGCGCACGAGCGCGCCGTCTGCCACGATCTTCACGCTCTGCGGGTCCACGTCGAGGCCGGCCCGCCGCGTGCCGGCCAGCAGCCCGGTGCGCAGATCGGCCATGAGGTCCGCGGAGACGATCTCACCGGGGTTGCGCTGCCGCTGCTTGTCGGAGGCCTCGCGGAACGCCTGCTCGGCGACGTCGTTGACCCTGAAATACGACGACACCGCCTGCATGCCGTTGTATCCGACCCAGAGGAAGACCGCGACCCAGAAGCACGTCAGGAGCAACGGGCGGACGCGCATGCGTCGAGTGTAGACTTTTCCCCGCGGCGGCGGCAACTTCCGTTGTGCTAGGCTCTGAGCGGTGCGATTCCTCGCCGTCCCCTGGCGCCTGCTCCTCGCCGGAAGCCTGGTCGGCCTGGCCGTCGTGGCCATGGCCGCCTTCAACCTGTTCGGCTTCTTCGAGATCGCCGAGCTCAAGGCGCTGGACGCGCAGTTCACTCTTCGCGGGCCGCGTCCGCCCGAGTGCCCCATCGTCGTCGTCAAGATCGACGAGGACTCCTTCGACGCGCTGAACATGGTCTGGCCGTGGCCGCGCGCCGTCCACGCCCGGTTCCTCGATGCGTTGGCGCAGGGGCAACCGGCCGCGGTGGGCATGGACATCCTGTTCACCGAGCCGTCCTCCCGAGGCCCCGCCGACGACGAGGCGCTCGGAGCGTCGGTGCACCGGCTTCGGGACCGGATCGTGCTCGCGGCCGCGTTCACCACGGTGGACGACCCGTCGTTCGTCAAGCAGGGCCTGAACCCGCCCATTCCCGAGGTGCGCGGCCAAGCCGCCTTCGGCTCGGCCGACTACGACACCGACGCCGACGCCTTCGTGCGCCGGGCGACGCTCACCCGCGATTTCCAGGGCCGGGAGTGGCCGGGCTTCGACCTGCAGATCTACCGGCTGGCCGAGAAGGCCGGACTCGCCCACAGCGGCCCCCCGAAGGGACGTGAGCTGCTGATCAACTTCCGCGGCGGGCCGAAGACGTTTCCAATGGTGGCCTACCATCGCGTCCTGACCGGCGAGATTCCCCCCGAGGTCTTCAAGGACAAGATCGTGCTGGTGGGCGCCACCACCCCGACCCTGCACGACATCTTCCCGACCCCGTTCGCCGCGACGACCCTCATGCCGGGGGTGGAGATTCACGCGCACGCGCTCGAGACGATATTGCGGGGCATTCCCCTGCGTCGGGCGCCGCACTGGCTGGTCCCGGTGCTCGGAATCGTCGCGGGCGCCCTGGCCGCGTGGGCCGCCACCGCGTTCCGCCCGCTGGCCGCCTTCGGGCTCGTGGCCGGCGCGACGATCGCGTATCTCGGCGCGACCCACGGCGCCTTCGCGTGGGGCCGCCTCTGGGTGGAGGTCGTGCCGGTGCCGCTGGCCCTGCTCGTCAGCTATACCGGCACGGTGGCGAAGAACTTCGCCCAGGAGCAGCGGGAAAAGCGCCGCCTCTCGCGGTTCTTCTCGCCGGACGTGGTCGCCGAGATCGTGCGCCACAAGGACGACGCCAAGCTGGCCGCGAACCGGCGCCGCATGACCGTGCTCTTCTCGGACATCCGGGGCTTCACCTCGATGTCGGAGAAGATGCCCCCGGAAGAGGTGGTCGCATTCCTGCGCGAGTACCTCACGGTGATGACCCAGGCGGTGTTCAACCACGGCGGCACCGTCGACAAGTACATCGGCGACGCGATCATGGCGCTCTACAACGTGCCGTTCGAGGCGCCCGACCACGCGCTGCGCGCGGTGCGCACCGCGCTGGAGTTCCAGGAGCGCTTGCAGCCGCTGGCCGAGCGCTTCGCGGCGCGCTACGGCGGCACGCTGGCCTGCGGAGTCGGCATCCACACCGGCGACGCGGTGGTGGGCACCATCGGCTCCGAGCAGCGGCTCGAGTACACCGCCATCGGCGACACCATCAACCTGGGGTCGCGGCTCGAGGGGCTGACCAAGGACTTCAGCGTGCCCATCATCATCAGCGAGGCCACCTACGCGGAGGTGCGCGATCACCTGGGCGCCCGCGACCTGGGCGAGGTCACGGTGAAGGGCAAGGTGATCCCGGTAAAGATCTATGCGGTCGTCCCCGGAGAGCCGCGGCGCGAGCCTCGCCGGCCGATGGATGGCCGCGTGTCGCTCTCGGACGGCGAGCTGACCGTGGTCGCCGAGGTGAGCGATCTCTCCCGCACCGGGCTGGCCATCCATGGGGTGCCCCGTCGGCTCGAGCGCGGCGAGCTGCTGACGCTCCAGCTCTCTGTCGGGGGGCCGGATCGGACGCTGACGATCGACCGCGCCGAGGTGATGTGGGCCCGCAAGGACACCGCGGGGCTACGCTTCGTGGAGGTCTCGACGGAGGCGCGCGCCGCCGTCGAGGCGCTGATCAACCGGCTTGGAGGCTAGTCGCGGGCGGCGGACAGCTGGATGTTGATCGCCTGCTCGAGGTAGTCGAGGTTGAAGGGCTTGGGCACGTAGTCGGCGGCGCCCAGCTGCAGGAGCTGTGAGGTCGTCTGCACGTCCTCGTTGACCGTGACCATGATGACGGGCAGGCCGGGGGCCCGCACCGCCAGCTCCTTCAGGGTCTCGAGGCCGTCCATCTCCGGCATGTGCATGTCGAGCAGTACCACGTCCGGGGCGAAGGAGTCGATCGCGGCGAGCCCCTCCCGGCCATTGGCGGCCAGACGCACCTGATAGCCCCGGTCCGTGAGGAAGTGCTCCATGAGCTTGCGGACTTCCGGCTCGTCGTCCACCACGAGGATCTTGCTGACCTGCATGTGCCGATACTACTCTCCGGCGCATTTTTCGGTCAAACTGCCTCATTCAGCGGATCTGGATCACCTCGTTGGGCACGCCGAGCCGGGCGACCTCGCGACTCGCCGCCTCCGCCTCGTCCCGCGAGGCGAAGTTGCCGTGGCGCAGGCTCACCTGCCCGGCGTGGGTGGCCTCGGCCTCGACGCGCGCGTCCAGGCCGGCGGCACGCAGCTTTTCGGCCAGCTGGACCGCCATCCGCAGCGGCATGGCATCGCCGACCCGCACCGTCGGGCCGCTCCGTCCGGTGAGCACGGCCACCGGACCATAGCCCTCCCGCTGCAGCCGCTCGACGGTCGCCTGGCCCTCGTCGGCATCCTTGAGCGAGCCGACGTGAACCGAGAACAGCTTCGCGGAGGCCTGCTGGCGGAAGCGCACGGTGGAGAAGCCGGCCTGGTTCAGCTTGGTCTCCACCCGCTCTGCATCGTCGGCGACCGCGAAGGTGCCCAGGGCCAGCGCGTAGCGCACCGGCGGCGGAGCCGGGGCGGGTGGCGCGCCGGCGCGTGGCTCGTCAGCTCGATCGGCCATGGGCGTCTTGATCTCGGCCCCCGGCGGCGAGCCCGTCGCATCCGGGAGCGCGACGACCGGCGTGAGATCGGAGGATGGCGAAGCGGCCGGCACCGCGGACGGAGGCGTCACCGGCGAGGCCGGCGCCTCCGCGGTCGAGGGCATCGAAGGCAAAGACACCTGCGGCGGGGCGGCCGGATCGACGGAGGCCGTCCCGGCGCTCACCGGCGCCGCCGCCAGCTCGTCGCCGGGCCGTGACGCGGCCCAGAGCTGCAGCAGGCGATGGATGCCCCCGGTGGGCCCGGGCGACAGGAAGTGATCGCCCCATCTCACCAGCCCCGCGAGCAGGAGCCCGAGCGCCGCGAGCAGGAGCAGTCCGGGCCAGACGTGGCGGTATCTCACCGGCTTCCTTGACAGTCGAAGATGCCGCTCGCTATGATCCGGTGGCCTCGGCGCCCGGTGCTGCAGGGCTGCCCTGGTAGAGTACATACATGAGCCGCCGGCCGGTACTGATCCTCGTGATCGTCGCGTTGCTGCTGGTCGCGGCGGGCGGCGGATACCTCCTCCGGGATCGCATCGGTCGCAGCTCGACCGTCGTCCCGTCCACGCCCCAGGCCGCGGCCGGCGTGGCCCTGGCCGAGACCCTCCAGACCGGCTTCGTCGACGTGGCGCAGCACGTGCGCCCGGCGGTGGTGCACCTGGGGACGATCCAGCGTGCGAAGTCTCGCCGCGGCCCCAACCTGCCCCAGGGCAACGACGATCCCTTCTTCCGCGACTTCTTCAATCAGTTCTTCGGCTCCGAGGGCCCCGACTCGCGCTCCGAGTTCCGCCGGCCCGGCCTCGGCTCCGGCGTGATCATCGACAAGCGCGGTCTGGTCCTCACCAACTTCCACGTCGTCAAGGGAGCCGACGAGATCCTCATCCGGCTCTCCGACAAACGAGAATACCGCGGACAGATCCTCGGGACCGATCCCAAAACAGACCTGGCGGTGGTGAGATTCCAGCCCGACCACGAGCTCACGGTGGCGCCGATGGGCAACTCGGACGCTCTCCGCGTGGGCGAGTGGGCCATCGCGATCGGCAACCCGTTCGGCCTGGACCAGACGGTCACGGTGGGCGTGATCAGCGCGACGGGGCGCTCGGACGTGGGCATCGCCACGTACGAAAACTTCATTCAGACCGACGCCTCGATCAACCCCGGCAACTCGGGGGGCCCGCTCGTCAATCTCAAGGGGCAGGTGATCGGCGTCAATACCGCCATCGTGGCCGCCGGCCAGGGCATCGGCTTCGCGATTCCCATCAACATGGTGAAGCGCGTCGTCGATCAGCTCGTCGACAAGGGCAAGGTGGTACGCGGGTGGCTGGGTGTGGCCCTTCAGCCGCTTTCCCCCGACCTCGCGCAGAGCCTTGGCGTCGGCGGAACCAACGGCGCGGTGGTCGGCTCGACGATCACGGGCAGCCCGGCCGCGCAGGCCGGCCTGCAGCAGGGCGACGTCATCGTGGCGTACGACAAGATCCCGGTAGAGGACTACCGCCACGTGCAGCGGCTGGTCGCGGAGACCCGGGTGGGACGCAGCATCACGCTTCAGGTCATCCGCAAGAAGCAGAAGATGGACGTGGCGGTGACGATCGCCGAGGTGCCGGACGACGCCACGCGCCGTCCGGGCCCGGCTCCCGCTCCCCTGAAGCCCTGACGCTCTAGGCCTAGGCGACGAAGGGCGGGATGGGCGGCATGTCCATCTGCCGCATCTTCACGTCGCGCACCCCATCCACTCCGCGCGCCACGTCGGTCGCCTCGTCCATGGCCGCGGTGCCTTCGAGGGTGACGACGCCGCTCCGCGCCTCCACCGTGATGCGGTAGCGCCGCGTCTCCGGATGCGTGGCCAGCGCCACCTGCACGCGGGAGGCGAGCGAGCGATCGGCCACGAGCTGCGCGGCCGCCGGCGTCGTGGCCAGCTCGGTCTGTCCCAGCACCCCGCCGATGAGACCGACCGCGGCGGCCACCGACAGCTTCTCGGTGTTGATGACGAGGTCGTAGAGCGCGGGATCGGTGATGCCCACCTCGTAGAGGTAGCGCATGCGGCCGGCCTTCTCGGCGTCATCCCGACGCACCAGCTCGGTGACCGTGCGGGGATTCGTCTGCTCGCCCATGGGTCCGGCCAGCTTCTTGCCGAGCCGCTTGACGCGCACGTCGAACGGGGCCATCACGCGCACCCGCAGGACGTGCGGGATGCCGCGCAGCAGCCACTGCCCGCCGCGGCCCATGAGCACCACGTTGTCGTGCTCGGCGAAGTCGTACAGCGCGGTCTGGATGACCGTGATGTATCGCCGGGTCTCCGCGTCGAACCGCTCGAAGAGCGACGGCTTGGACTCGTCGAGGTGGGAGAGCTTCTCCTCCAGGAGCCCGTAGCGCCGGGCCGCGTCCGAGATGAGCTCGTGATCCACGTAGCGGTAGCCCATCCGGTCTGCCAGCTGCTGCCCGATCTCCGGGCCACCCGCGCCGATCTCGTGAGAAATCGTGACGATAGGCATGATGTGGTCACTCCTTCCGGTATTTCACCTTCAACGCGGCGGGAGCGATGGCGATGCGCTTGCCCGAGACGTCGTCGAGCACGTAGACCTCGTCGGCGAGACTGCCGCTCGCGAAGACCTCGAAGACGTCGAGCGCTTCCTCGAGCGTGCTGCCCGCCGGCCGCTCCTGCATCATGCGCTCCACGTCCTCGCGCTTGAGCCGCATGGATCAGGCGGACCGCCCGATGCCAGCGGACGCGGCGGAGGTGGCATCAGTGAGCCGGGTCGCGACGGTCGTCTTGATGATTGTCGCCATGCGCCATGTCTTCCTGGCCCTCGAGGGGCCGGACCCGAGGACGGTGGGCTACTTGAGTATCAGGAAAGTCCCACCAAGACAAGGGGGCGACGGCGGATTGGGTCGAGCCCACCCGCCTGGCCCACCCGGGGCGGCGGTGTGGCACGATGGAGTCATGCGAGCTCCTAGGCTCCCAGTCCTGGTAGCCCTGTCGGCCCTGGCCGTCCTGACCGGCTGCTCCCGCGCGGTCGTCGGCACGCCACCGGTCGTCAGCACGCCGCCCGAGCCACCCGCCCTCGGGATCGAGGAGGTTGGGCTTGCCTCATGGTACGGCTCCCCCCACCACGGACGCCGAACCGCCAGCGGGGAGCTCTACGACATGAACCAGATGACAGCGGCGCACAAGACCCTGCCCTTCGGCACGCGGCTACTCGTGACCAATCGGGACACGCGCCGGACCGCCGAAGTGCGGATCAACGACCGCGGGCCGTTCGTCAAAGGTCGGATCCTGGATGTCTCGTACGCGGCGGCGCGACAGCTCGGCGTCGCCACCGAGGGTGTCTTCCCGGTCCGCCTCCGGGTCATCTCGCTGCCGGCCGGCAAGGTCGAGGCTCCTGCGGCCGAAGGCGGGCTTACCGTGGAAGATGGCTCCTTCACCGATCGGACCAAGGCCGAGGCCCAGCGTCGGGAGGTGGGCGGTGTTGCCACGGTCAGCGAGGTCACCGTGGCCGACCAGAGCGTCTACCGCGTCGACCTCGGGTCGTACTCCACTCCCATGCAGGCTCGCACCGCGGCCCAGCCCCTCGCGGCCCGCCGCTTCCCTCTGCTCGTCGCCGCTCGCTAAACCAGGCCCGCTCGCCCCGGCCAGTTGCCCTACGAGGAGCTCGGCGGCAGACGAGCAACCGGGCCGGGCGCCCTGGGCAGGACGACGCCGCCCCACACGTCAGATGCAGAAGGAACGCGTTAGCAGCGCGGCTACCGCCGAGGAGGCTGGCGGAATGGCGTGTGGCACGTGTCGCAGGCGTTCCGTACGAAATCCTTGACGATGGACTGGGTGAGCTCCGCGTTCTTGGCCCGCGAGGCGTCGCGCAGCCTCTCGGCCTCGGTCTCGAGGTTCTTGGCCGCGGCCTGGAACTCCGACCACTTCTGCCAGATCTCGGGCTTGGCCCTGGACTTGTCGGTGAGCGAGCCCTCGGGGAAGAGGGCCGGGATCTGGTGGGCGGTCATGGTGAGCGTCTCCGCGTTCACCGCGATCGCCTCGATGTTGCCCGCCTTGGCCTTGGCCTGGATGTCCATCCAGCTGGCGCCCTGCAGTTTCATCAACCGCTGCCGATCAGCCACCACGTCCCCGCTGCCCTTCGACATGGACTTGCCTGCGCAGCCGGCCGCGATGCCCATGGCCAGCGCGCCGATGACGATTGCGCTGGCTCCAAGTCTGAGTCGTGCGTTCATGTCGCCTCCTGTGGAGGGCCGGGGCGGCTCCGGCCGGTTGGTACGGGTCGCCTTAGTCGATCTTGTTCTTGATGGGCGGGATCGACTTGAGGTACTTCGCGATCGCCAGGCGATCGGCCTTGGTGAGGTCCTTGAAACCTGCCGACGAGCCCTGGATCACCTCCAGCATCAGTCCACCCGCCACGTCCCCGTCCGGCCGGTTGCCGGTCTCGAGGTAGTCGCTGATCTGTTCCTCGGTCCAGCCCCCGATTCCCGTCTCGCGGTCCGGCGTGATGTTCGGCACCGCGGACCCTTCGGGCCCCTTGCCCTTCGGATTGCCGGCGAGGAATCGACTGTTGTCCGTGGCCATGGTCACGGTCCGCGGAGTGTGGCACTCACCGCAGTGGGACACCGCGCGGACCAGGTATTCGCCGCGCTCGATACCGGACGTGGGCGCCGACGGCGGAGGGGTCTCGCGGGGCGCGAAGGTCGCGAGCCAGGCCGGAAGGAACACGCTCTCGAACATGGGCACCGAGATCTTCTTGGCCGGCGTCGGCTTGTTCACCGGGGGCACCGACCGAAGATAGGCCACCACGTCCTTCAGATCCTGCTCGGCCATGCCGTTGAAAACCGTGTAGGGATGCACGGGGATCAGTCGCTCCCCGTTCGGCCGGCGGCCGGACCGAATGGCGGTGATGATCTGATCGTCCGTCCAGCTGCCGATACCGGTGCTCGGGTCCGGGGTGATGTTCGACGAATAGACCGTGCCGAAAGGTCCGTCGTACTTGCGTCCGCCCGCGTTGAGTGGCTGCTTCGGCGCCGTATGGCACGCGCAACCGGCCGCCGCGCCGAATACGTACTTGCCCCGGATGATCTGCTCCTGGCTCTGGGCCGCCGATGTCGACGCCATGGCCAGCATCAGGAAGAGCACTCCTGCCGAACGACACAGTACGGGCCGCATCTCACGTCGTGGCATCAAACAATCCAGGGGAGTCCGGGGTTCCCGCGTGGTCCTGAGCATGACCGAAAGTACCACGGGACCCCGCTGCCGGGAGCCGGGCCCGGTCACGAGACCCGGTGCCGCGGCTCCTGCACGCGAGCCATCAGCAGGGCCAGCGCCACCATGGCCCCCACGGCCGCAGTGGCGAACACGGCCCGGAAGCCGAAGGTATCGGCCATCATCCCGGCGATCAGCGGCGCGCCAAAGGCGACCGGGGTGAGCAGGGTCGTCCCGAGGCCCACGTAGGTGGGCCGCGCCGCCGGGCCCGGCGCGAACTCGAGGAGCACGTTGAGCCCCGATACGCTGATCGCGGCCGACTGCACGCCCTGCAGCAGGAAGACGACGAGGAACACCTCGAGCGTTGGCGCGACCAGCGCCGCCAGGTTCGCGAGCAGAAGGGCCCCGAGCCCGATGGTGAGCGATACCAGATGGCCGACGCGGTCGGCCACCACGCCCAGCACCAGGTTGCCCGCCATCTGCCCGGCGATCAGCGCGGTGGTGAACACGCCGACCGCCCAGTCGGGGGCGTCGAAGGATCGCAGAGCGTGCACCGTGAAGAAGCCCGTGGCCATCATCCCGACCGAGTTGAGCGCGCGGGCGAGGAGAAACCAGGCCAGATTGCGATCCCCTTGCAGCACGCGACCGACGCGGCGCAGGTAGACGCCGAGCGGCGGCGCGGCCGCCCCGTCTGAATGCGTGGACGGCTCCCGCACGAGCGACAAGGCCACGTACGACAGCCCCATGAACAGCGCCGACACCAAAAAGCAGATCGCGTAGCCGTCGGTGGCGGGCAACCGCGCGAGGATCCACGTGGTCAGCACGCTGCCGAGCAGACCGCCCAGCCCACCCAGCAGGTTCGAGACCGCGAAGAAGCGGCCCCGCAGGGTCGTGGGCACCGTGCGGCCGACGATGTCCATCCACGCGGGCATGAGGAGGCCACCCGCGCTGGTCATCAGCAACAGCATGGACAGCAGCAGGCCCAGCGCGACCGCCGGCGCGGGGGGCGCGACGAAGAAGGCCACCGCGGCGAGCAAGAGCAACGGCACGCGCTCCCAGACCGTGTAGCGGAGCACGAACGGCAGCTTGTGGGCGAGCGACTCGGTGTAGCCGGCCGCGAACAGCGAGGGCAGGTTCCAGCCGAGAGTCATGAGCGCCGGGATGGCGCCGATCACGAGATTCGACGCGCCGAGCTGCGCGGCGAAGGCGGGGAGCACCGTGCTCTGCGAGACGAACGAGAGCCCGACGAGGAAGAGGCCGAAGTCGGCGGCGAGCGCCACTACGTTGTGGCGCACGTGACGGCGCGCGAACGCCACGCCGTCATCGGGACGCGCTGGGGTCACAACCGCCGAGGATACTCGGGGACGGCGTCCCGGACAAGGAGCGCGAGGCGGCCCCGCAGGGCCGCCGGCGCGATCAGGACATCAGCATGCGACGACGATCACCCACGGAGTGCACGTCGTTGATCGAGGAGACGGAGACGTGCCGGCGCGCGCCGCCGCTCGGCGGCACGATGCGCGACGCCTCGGGTGCGCTCCCGTCGGGCCGCCCCATGGTCTCCGCGTGGCGATACGCCTTGAGCTTGTACTGCAGGCAGCGGAGGCTGATCCCGAGCAGGCGCGCCGCCTGCGTCCGATTGCCGCCCACCGTGCCGAGAGTCTGGAGGATGTACTGCTGCTCCAGGTCCCGCAGGGTGAGACCGGCGGGCAGCCCCGGCTTCTGCGGTTCGCCGCCACGTTTGCCGGTGGCCTCGCCGATGGGCAGCACGTCCACGTCGATCACGTCGCGCTCGCTCAGCACCACCGCTTGCTCGATGCAGTTCTCCAGCTGCCGCACGTTGCCCGGCCACTCCGCCCCCACCAGCAGCTCCAGCGCCCCCGCCGTCAGCCGTGGCACCCGCTTGTGGTGCGCCGCCGCAAACTTCCGCAGAAAATGCTCCACCAAC
>DATFYA010000180.1 GCA_035315345.1 Candidatus Methylomirabilota bacterium | reverse complement strand
GTCCACGCCGGCTAGCCGATGATCACCTTCTCCTCGACCACGAAGGTCTTGTTGGCCCCGATGAACAACGCGCCGTCGGCGTGCAGGGCGGCCATCTGGGGCGAGGCCAGCGCCCGCTCCATGCTCGCGCGGTCCTCGAACCACAGCTCGGCGATGCCGTCGACCTGCACCGCGGAGGTGGGAATGTCGGCGCGCCGGAACTCCTCGACGATGTGCGACTGCACGTAGCGCGTGAGGCCCGGCACCGGGCGGGCCAGCGGCGCGTGGATCTCGAGCCAGTGACGGGTGAATTGCTCGCGGGTCATGTCGTCCTTGCGGGTCAGCAGGGAGACACGCTTGATCATGCGCCGGCCTTCGACCCGATCTTTGGATTGACCCGCTTGAACACCGCGGGGGAGCCGGCGTCGAGGCGCATGTGGTGCCGCACGCGACGCGTCCACGGGTTGGCGTCGCGGACACGATTCCAGGGCTCGCTCTCCGGCACGTCGGGCCGCTCGAACTCGTAGACCGTGAGGTACTTCGGCTGCCCGTCGACGGCCAGGAAGCGGCGGGCCCGGATCACGCCCGGCACCGTGAGGTAGTCGGGGACGTAGACCCAGTTGTACCAGTCGTTCCACTCCTCCTCCATGTGGGCGGGGATGTCCATGCGCCCCATCTGCAGATAGGGCGAAGGCCCCACGGTCAGCTCCACCGGGTTCGTGCGCGCGGGGAAGATCTGCCGGTAGCCGTTCAGCAGATAGTTGCGGCCGACGTGGCCGCCCGATGACTGCTGCCGCCGCGCGGAGGGGCGGAAGCGTACCTCGTCGAGGAAGGCGGCGGTGCGGAGCACGCTCACGTCCTCCAGCTCGTACATGGCGAGATACTTGGGGCCTCCCCGCAGGGCCTCGTAGCGCGATGCGCCGAGGAAGCCGGGCACCTTCAGCAGCCGATCGAGGTGCTCCTCGTCGTACCAGCGGTTGAACTCCGCCTCGTACTGCGGGTCCACGTCGGTCCACAGCATCAAGAGCCCGGTGCCGCGCGTCTTCGCCATCCGATCCTCCCTGGTCCGATGAGTCCTGCCGGCCTTGACTGGACGACCGGCGTCGCGCAGGATCGGCGGCGGTCGGCGTGAAACGCGCCGACGATACGGCAGCGCGGGGAGACATGCAAATGGCACTGCTCGACGGCAAGGTGGCGGTGGTGACGGGCGGCGGCACGGGCATCGGCCGGGCGGTCTCGATCGGCCTCGCCGCCGCGGGCGCCCGCGTCGTGGTCAACGACTACGGCGTGGGCGTCGACGGCCTCGATCCCTCGAGCGAGCCGGCCAACGCGGTGGTGGCCGAGATCCGCCGGGCGGGCGGCCGGGCGGTGGCCGCTCCGGACAGCGTGGCGACCATGGCGGGCGGCCGCGCGGTGGTCGATCTGGCGCTCCAGGAGTTCGGCGACCTCCACGTGCTGGTGTGCTGCGCGGGTATCCTGCGCGAGCGGATGATCTTCAACATGACCGAGGAGGAGTGGGACGCGGTCATCGCGGTGCACCTCAAGGGCCACTTCACCGTGATGCAGCCCGCCACCCGCCACATGCGCGAGCAGAAGGCCGGCAGCATCGTCACCTTCACCTCCACCGCCGGGCTCGAGGGCAGCCCCGGCCAGCCCAACTACTCGGCGGCCAAGGAAGGCATCGTCGGCCTCACGCGCTCGACCGCGCTGGCCATGGCGAAGTACGGTGTGCGCTGCAATGCCATCTCCCCCACCGCGGACACCCGCATGACCCAGCGCCTGCCCGGCGAGCGACGCTCGGCGGCCACCGCCACGCCCCCCGAGGCCATCGCCCCGGTCGTCACGTTCCTGGCCAGCGATCGCGCGCGGCACATCACCGGCCAGGTGATCGGGGTGCGGGGCCCCGAGGTGAGCGTGTACTCCCATCCCGCGCCGATCCGCACGGTCAGCGCCCCGGGGGCGTGGACCGCCGAGCAGCTCGCCGACGTGTGGGACCGCGGACTCGGCCAGGACCGGCTGCGGCGGCTCGACTCGATGAAGATTCCGTGGCCGCCGGCGCCGGCCTGATCTCGGCCTCGGTCATCTCCACCGGCCAGACGGTCTATGCATTGGACACATCGGGCGGTTGGCCCTACGCTCGGACCTCGGAGGAGGACACCATGGCCAGCGGCGACGAGTTCCTGTCGGAGGAGATCCTGGGATACGGCGCGTACATCTGCGCGCGGCCCGCGGGCGACCGCGACGTCCGGCGCGCCGGCGCCGCCATCACGAAGACCGCCGAGCGGCTCGGGCTGCGGAACGAGTGGGAGGCGGCGGCGCCCGCCGAGCGCGAATCGTTCGCCTTCGTCCGCGCCGAGCGGGCCATCCCGGCCGACATCGCGGACGACGACGTCGCGCGGGCGCGGTGGCTGATCCACGTCTGCTCGAAGCGGGCGGAGTCGGTCACCGCGCTCTGCGACGCGGCGGCGAAGGCCCTGAACGACGTGGCGCATCTGAAGATCCTCCGGGGCGTGATCCGCCCGCGCAACTACACCGGCGCCGCGATGGCCAACTGGGCCTACGGCCGCCAGGTCGTGCAGCAGCCGGGCCCGGCGATGCCGAACGCCTTCTTCGTGCCCATGAGCAAGACGCCCGAGTGGTGGAGCAAGAGCTGGATGGAGCGCCACACCTACTTTCTGCCCCGCTACGACGACGCCGGCCGCATGGTCAACGAGGGCCACGCGCTGGCCACCGAGGCCGGCATCGCGTGCCTGCTGCGGCGCACCTACAAGAGCGAGACGCAGCCGCCGGCCGCCGGGCAGTACGACTTCCTCACCTACTTCGAGTGCGCCGACGACGCGGTCCCGGTCTTCCACCAGGTCTGCGCGGCGCTGCGCGACGTGAAGCGGAACCCGGAGTGGCGCTTCGTGCGCGAGGGCCCGACCTGGCAGGGACGCCGCGTGCCCACGTGGGACGCCCTCTTCGAGTGAGCGCTGATCCCACCCGGCCGGGCACTCCCGATCTGCCGGGCCCCGAAGCCTCCGGACCCGACGCGCCGGGAGTGCCCGGCAGAGGCTAGTAGGCGCCGCCGCCTTCGTAGCCGATCAGCAGGTAGTCGCGGATCTGCACTCCGTGATCGTCGTAGTACGTGTACGGGATCCGGATCGCCTTCTCGATGTGATGGGGCACCCCCTTGAAGTTCCAGCCCCCGACGTCCAGCTGCTGCTCGATGATGATGGGGTTCTCGTAGGTCGGAGAGCCCCCGCTGGGCAGGTACGGATTGGCTGCCGCGATCAGATCTTCGAGGTCCATCGCGTCTCCTTTCGGGCTCGGTTACTTGCCTTGCTTGCCTTTTGCGTCGAGCTTCTCCAGCACCTGCTTGAGCGTCGCGTCCAGACTCCGGAGTGATTTGTTGATGCCGGTCAACTTGGCCAGGATTGCCTGGGACGCCATGCGAATCCTCCTCGATGGTGACTAGTGGTGATAGGCATGCCCGGCCGCGGCGGAGCCCGCGTCGAGCATGGCGAGCGCATCGCGCACTCGCGCCGAGTGGTCGAGCGTCCCAATCTCCCGGAAGATGGTCACGCCCTCCTCGAGGGCCGCGATGGCCCTCGCCTCCTCGCCCCGCCGGTGGCACAGGGCGGCCTGGGCGATCAGCGATCGGGCGAGGTGGCTGCGCGCCCCGCTGCGCCGGAACGCCTCGACCGCGTCACGCAGATGTCGTTCCGCCGCGGGGGGATCCAGCGCCAGCAGCGACTCCGCGAGCAGGCGCCGGGCGATCGCCTCCAGGTGCCGATAGCCCATCTCGGCGCTCGCGACCAGCACCTCCTCCGCGGCCTTCCGGGCCGACTCCAGCGCGCCCCCGCGCAGGTGCGCCTCGCCGAGCAGGAGCATGAACTGGTAGCGGGTGAAGTGCAGGTTGGAGCGGGCGTACCAGTCCAGCACCTCGGTGAGCTCCGCGATGGCCTCGGCCACGCGCCCGACCATGGCCAGCCCGTAGGCGCGAATGCCACGGAGGGCTGCCGCGTCGTACGGCGTGGGCGCGAGCGCCTGCGCCTCCTCGCAGCGCTGCAGCCCCTCGGCCACCTCCCCCTTCTGGATGTGGGTGAGGCCGAGGCGAAGGAGTGCCGAGACCTTCAGGCGCAGATCGTCCACCGCCAGGCCGTGGCCCAGCGCGCGGTGGCAGTAGCCGAACGCGCGGTCCCACTGGCCCAGCGCGTTCGCGGCGGCGGCCAGGTGCGACAGGGTTCGCCCGGCCCACCAGCGGTTCCCCAGCGTCTCGAACGTGCGCAGCGCCCGCTCGCCGGTCTCCACGGCCAGGCGCAGCTCGCCCGCGAAGACGTAGACCTGCGCCAGGCAGGACTCCGCGAAGGCGCCCAGCTCGATCAGCCCGCCGCTCTCCGCGATCGCGACCGCCCGCTCGCAGTGGTCGATGACGAGCTCGGGCCGCCCGCCGGTCAGGGTGTGCAGGAACCCGGTCCAGTAGTGCCACGCCGCGCGGCGCGGGGGATCGGCGGCGCGCTCGACCAGCGGTCCGATCTGCTCGAGCAGCGTGCGCTGCTCCACGTGCTGGCCAACCGCGAAGCGCACCTCGCCCTGTCGCAGCACCGCGTCGATCCGCCGCAGCGAGTTCGCCGCGCTCTCGGGCAACGCGTCCAGCCGCGAGAGCGCGGCCCCGAAGTGGGCGAGCCCTTCCGCGTTGGCCCAGCGGCGCTGGGCCTTCTCGCCGGCCAGGATCGCGTAGTCCACCGCCTTCTCGGCATCTCCGCTGCGCCCGAAGTGGTGGGCGAGCAGCTCGACGACCTCGTCGGTCCGGCGGTCGTAGAGCGTTTCCAGCGCCCGCGCCGCGCGGCCGTGCAGCGCGGCGCGCCGCTGCTCGAGCAGCGTGGAGTAGGCCACCTCCTGGACCAGCGCGTGCCGGAACACGTACACGCGGTCGGCCACGCGCGGGTGCTCGTAGAGCATCTCGCGGCGGGTCAGCTCGCGCACCGTCTCGGCGAGCGACTCCGGCTGGTCGGCCACCGCCTCCAGCAGGCGATGGGAGACCTCGCGCCCGAGCACCGCCGCGGCCTGGACGACGCGTCGGGCCGGCTGGCTCAGGCTGTCGATGCGCGCGCTGAGCAGATCGTGGATGGTCGCGGGGAGCGCATCGTCGGTCCCGAGCCCGTCGCGCTCGAACGCGGCCCGGCTCAGCTCCTCCAGGAAGAGCGGGTTGCCCTCGGCCTTGGCGAGGATCGAGCGCGTCACCGATTCATGGACTCCGCCGGGCTCGACGATGGCCTGGAGCACCGCGAGGCTCTCCCCGTCCGAGAGCTGGGAGAGCGCGAGCCGGGTGACGTACGGCTTCTTCAGCCAGCCCGGGTCGTAGCCCGGCCGGTGCGTCAGCACCATCAGCAGCGGCGCGTCGACGAGCGCGTCGATCAGCGTGGTCGCGTACTCCTCCGAGGTCCGGTCCACCCAGTGCACGTCCTCCACCAGGATCACCAGCGGCTGCCGCCGGCTCTCCTTGAGCACGAGCCGGCGCAGCACGTCCGCGGTCCGGCTCTTGATGGCCTGCGGGCTCAGGGCGGCGAGCGCCTCGGTCCCGTTCGTGACGCCGAGCAGGTGGAGGAGGTACGGCGCGGCGTCGGCGGCGTCCACCCCGATGTCGCCGAGGGCCCAGTCCACTTTCTGGCCGATGGCCTCGGGGCTGTCCGTCTCCGCGATGCCGCAGCCCTGCCGCAGGATGTCGAGGACCGGCAGGTACGGGATCCGCCGTCCGTACGAGAGGCACCGGCCCTCCAGGAACGTGACCGAGCGCCCACGCTGCCGCTGCCGGAACTCGTGGAAGAGCCGCGATTTGCCGACGCCGGACTCGCCCACGATGGTGACGACTTGTCCCTCTCCTGCCTCGACCCGCGCGAGGAGGCCCTGCAGGGTGTCGAGCTCGCGCTCGCGCCCGACGAAGCGCGTGAGCTTGTGCGCCCGATCCGGCCCTTCCAGGCGAGAGCGGCGCGCGCCCGGTCCGAGCACGCGGTAGACCGGCACCGGCTCGGCCTTGCCCTTGAGCGCCTGGGCGCCCAGGTCCTCCACGCGCACGTAGCCGCGCACCAGCCGGTGGGTGGCCCCGGTGATCAGGATGGTGCCGGGCTCGGCCATCTGCTCGAGCCGGTGGGCGACGTGCGTGGTGTCGCCGACCGCGGTGTAGTCCATCCGCAGGTTGTGGCCGATCTTGCCGACGACCACCAGCCCGGTGTTGATGCCCATGCGCACGTCGAGATCGAGCCGGCGGTGCGGCGCGCCGAGCGCGCGCTCGCGCAGGACCGACCGCAGCCCGAGCGCGGCGAGCACGCCGCGGCGCGCGTGATCCTCGCGGGCCAGGGGCGCGCCGAAGAGGGCCATGAACCCGTCGCCGAGGAACTGGTTGATGGTGCCCTCGTAGCGGTGCACCTCGCCGAGCGCGAGCTCGAAGAACTCGTCGAGCAGCCGGTGCATCGCCTCGGGGCCGATGCGCTCGGCCAGCGCGGTCGAGTCGGTGAAGTCGCAGAAGAGCACCGTCACCTGCTTGCGCTCGCCTTCCATGGCGCTGCGCGAGTTGAGGATGCGGTCGGCGAGATACGCCGGGGTGTACGCGGCGGGCGACTCGAATCGCTCGGGGCCGGCCGGAGCGAACGAGGCGCCACAGACGCCGCAGAAGCGGGCGTCGCCGACGATCGGCGCGGCGCACTGCGGGCACCGGTCGGCCAGCGGGGCGCCGCACGATTCGCAGAATCTCAGGCCATCGCGATTCGACGCGTGGCAGCGCGAGCAGTTCACCGTGGTCTCCTCGTGGTCTCGTCCCCCGCCTGCTCCTCGATCACCGGCGAGCTCGTCCAGACCTCGAGCGCACGCTCGGAGGGGCCCGCGTCGGGCACCGGGACCGGCGATCCCGTGATCAGCGAGAGCGCGATGATCAGCGCCGCGGCCATCACCAGCGCGACCCCCGGGATCAGCAGGAGGAAGCGCAGCCCATCTTCATGAGCGGCGACGACATCCTCCCGGCTCTTCCGGGATGAGCCGGTCAGGATCAGGACGACGGGCCGCAGCGTGCTCACCTTGGCCTCGCTCACGCGCCGGACCCGCCCGAGGGAGCTTGGCGATGCGCCCAGTAGGTCTCGAGCGCGTCGCACAGGCGCTCGCACCAGTACCCGCCCTGCACGAGGCCCAGGAAGCCGCCCAGCAGGGCCGCCGCCGTGGTCGCCGCGTATCTCATCGCGCCTGCTCCCGGGGGGCCTGCAGCGGATCTTCGCCGCGCTGCGTTGCGTCCGGGCCGTCCCCCCACGGCGCCTGGGGCGGGTCGATGTCGGCCGCGAGGACCCCGGATAGCCCGACCGGCGTGAACAGGCCGAGCGTGAACGTCATCAGCGCCATCAGCCCCCTGAGCCTTGCCATGTCCGCCTCCTCGGTTGATTTCGTCGACTTCACGAGGTGGTCATCGCAAGGTGTGTGCCCGGGGAGATACTTCGACAAATCAGCCACATCCAGGGAGGGGGAGGGTGGTCAAATCTGATCAATCACATGATCAACTCACCGGCGGCGCGCGGCTTTGACCACCGCGTAGGGACACCCGCCTCGGGGCCGGCGCCTGTGCTTATCGCTCGGCCAGATGCGGGGTCGCGTCAGAACACCCAGCGTTTGCGGCGCTTGTAGAACTTCACCTCGCGGAAGCTCTTGCGGCGGCCGGCCTCGCTGAGGCCCAGGTAGAATTCGCGGACGTCGTCGTTGCCGCGGAGCTTGTCGGCCGGGCCGTCCAGGACGACCCGACCGTTCTCCATGATGTAGCCGTAGTCGGCGATGCCGAGGGCGATCTGGGCGTTCTGCTCGACGAGCAGGAAGGTGGTCCCGCGCTCCTGATTGATCTTCTGGATGATCGCGAAGATCTCCTTCACCAGCAGCGGGGCCAGGCCGAGCGAGGGCTCGTCCAGCAGGAGCAGGCGCGGCTTGGCCATCAGCGCGCGCCCGATCACCAGCATCTGCTGCTCGCCGCCCGAGAGATAGCCGGCCAGCTGCTCCCGGCGCTCGATCAGGCGCGGAAAGTACTCGTAGATCATCGTCATGTCGCGGCGGACGCCGTCGGGATCCCGCCGCGAGTAGCCGCCGATGCGCAGGTTCTCCTCGACGGTCATGGACTCGAGGACCTTGCGCCCCTCCATCACCTGCACGATGCCCTGCCGGCAGATCACCTCGGGATCCCGCCCGTCGATCCGCTTGCCCATGAACTCGATGCTGCCGTCGGTGACCGCGCCGTCCTCGGTCTTGAGCAAGCCCGAGATCGCCTTCAGCGTCGTCGTCTTGCCCGCTCCGTTGGCGCCGAGCAGGGCCACGATCTGCCCGTCCGGCACCTCCAGCGACAGGCCCTTCAGCACCAGGATGACGTCGCTGTAGATGACCTGGACGTTGTTGAGACGCAGCATCTACTTCCCGATCCACTTCATGTCGCGGTCGACCGACACCTCCTTGAGCTGCACGACCTTGCCGCCCTTGATCTGCACGAGGCGCCCGCGGTTGGTGGGGCGATGGTCCTCGTTGGTGTAGGTGAACGGCGGGGTGATGCCCCAGGTGTCGAAGTCCTTCATGCTCTCGAACGCCTTCTTGACCGACTCGCCGGTCGGGTTGTCCCCGGCCCGCTTGATCGCCTCGACCGACATGATGACCCACAGCCAGCCCCGCATGTAGGGCGAGGCGTGCACATCGCCGCCGTGGTGCTTCTGGTGGAACTCGGTCAGGGTCTTCATGCCCGGCACGTTCTCGCCCCAGTAGGCGACGTCCTGGATGCCGATCACGCCCTCCGCCGCGTCGCCGGCCAGCTTCGGCGTCCGCTCGTCGAGGCCGTAGTTGTTGACCACGTACTTGGTCTTGATGCCGAGCTTGTAGGAGTCCTTCAGCACCACCGGCACCCACTGGGTGTTGGTGTTGATGTAAGCGTAGTCGGGGTCCTTCTTCTGCATGGTCAGGAGCTGCGAGGTCGCGTCGGTCAGGACGGTCGGGATGATCTCCTCGTCCACGAGGTCGACGCCCGCCTCCTTGGCGTAGGCGCGGCCGGCCTCGATGGGGGCCCGGCCGTAGCCGTTGTCGGCGTAGATGAACGCGACGCGGGGCTTGCGGCTCTTGTCGGTCCACTGCTCCTTCACATAGTTGATGAAGATGCGGATCTGGCTCGTGTAGTCGATGCCGCCCGGGAAGTTGTACGGGGTCTGCCGCGGATCGGTGAGGTGCCCCGAGTACGAGCCGGAGAGATACGGGATCTTGTCCTTGGTGATGTAGGGGCGCAGGGCCTCGGTGTCGGGCGTGCCGTAGCCCAGCACCAGCAGCACCTTGTCGGTCTCGACGAAGCGCTTGTAGGCGGCCACCGCCCGCGGCGGCTGGTAGCCGTACTCCACGCTGACGAGCTCGAGCTTCTTGCCGTTGACTCCGCCCTGGTCGTTGAAGTACTGGACGGCGTCGATCCGCCCCTGGGCGATGTCCTTGCCCTGATCGGAAGTGGGCCCGGTGAGGTCGACCAGATTGCCGATCTTGATGACCCCCTGCGTCTCGCCCGGCGGGGCGCCGAGCGCGATCACGAACAGGCCGACGAGAACGAACCGGATGAACAGGTCTCGCATGTGGCTCATGGGGCTTCTCCTTTGGGCTCAGTACGCATACGGCCAGAGCTTCCAGTAGCTGCGGATCCTCACCCAGATGCGCGCGAGCCCCAGGGGCTCGTACATGAGGAAGAAGATCACCGCGAAGCCGAACACGATGTCCCGGGCGGAGGCGATCACGCCGAAGGCGTTCGGGTACACCCCGGTCAGCGAGGTGGCGCCCAGCTTGAGCACCTCGGGGAGCAGGGTCATGAAGATCGCGCCGAAGATGCAGCCGAGGATGCTGCCCAGCCCCCCGATGATGATCATGGCCAGGTAGTCGATGGCCACCAGCAGGCTGAACGCGTCCGGGAAGATGATGCGCGAGTGGTGAGCCATCAGGCCGCCCGCCACGCCCGCGTAGGCCGAGCTGATCACGAAGGCGAGCAGCTTGTACCGGTACAGGCTGACCCCCATGACCCCGGCCGCCACGTCGCGGTCCCGGATGGCGATGAAGGCGCGGCCGACCCGGGTCCGGAACAGGTTCTTCGCGAAGAACGTCGCGGGGATCACCAGGGCGAAGATCAGGTAGAAGACGCGGGCGTCGGAATCCAGCGGGATCCCGAACACGGTGGCGGTGGGGACCATCAGCCCCAGCACCCCGTTGGTCAGCCGCTCCCAGTGGATGATGCCGTAGGTGGCGATGAAGTGGGCGGCGAGGGTCGCGATGGCGAGGTAGAGGCCCTTCAGCCGCAGCGACGGGATGCCGAAGATGAGGCCGAACCCGGCCGTGATCAGGGCGGCCAGAGGGATCGCCAGGTAGAAGGGCAGCCCGGCGTTGATCTCGAGGATCGCGGTGGCGTAGGCGCCCACGGCCAGGAACGCGGCGTGGCCGATCGAGATCTGCCCGGTGTAGCCGACCAGGATGTTCAACCCGATCGCTCCGATGATCGCGATGCCGATGCGGTTCATGACGTCGAGCCAGTAGGTGGTGGCGTGGTAGGGCACCACCGCGAGCACCGCGAGCACCAGCACGATGCCGACGATCGGCACCGCGGTGTCGAAGATGCGCTCGTCGCCGCGATACGAGATGCGGAAGCCCCCGCACTGCATCAGACGCGCTCGATCTCGACCTTCCCGAAGAGCCCGTACGGGCGCAGCATCAGGATGATCACCAGGACCACGAAGGGCGCCACCTCCTTCACGCCGCCGCCCAGCACCGGATCCAGGTAGCCGCCCGAGAGGTTCTCCAGCACGCCGATCAGCACGCCGCCGATGATCGCCCCGGCCACGCTGTCGAGGCCGCCCAGGATCACCACCGGGAACACCTTGAGGCCCAGGTCGGCGAGGGAGAAGTCGACGCCCCCGCGCACGCTGCCGAGAATGATCCCGCCCAGGGTGGACACCACGGTGGCCACGCACCAGGAGAGGGCGAACACGCGCTTGACGCTGACCCCGAGCGACTGGGCCACCTGCTGGTTGTCCGCGGTGGCCCGCATGGCCATGCCGGTGAGCGAGTACTTGAAGAAGATGGAGAAGCCGGCCAGCAGCACCAGTACCCCGACGAAGCTCCACAGGTGTACCGGCGACACCGGCACCGGCCCCAGGTGGAAGGGCTCCTGCGAGAACAGCACCGGGAACGGCCGGGTGTCGCTGCCCCACGTCATGTTCAGCACGCCGCGGATCACGCTGGCCACCCCGAAGGTGACCATGATCACCGAGATGATCGGCTCGCCGATCAGCGGGCGCAGCACGCCCCGCTCGATCACGAGCCCCAGCAGGATGGCCACCCCGAGGGTGATCGGCAGCGCCACGTAGAGCGGCAGCTTCATGGGGAGGATGGTGGCCCACGACACGTAGGCGCCGAACAGCACCAGCTCTCCGGGACCGAAGTTCACCACCGCGGAGGCCTTGAAGATCAGGACAAAGCCCAGCGCCATCAGCGAGTACACCCCGCCCACCGCGATGCCGGTGATGATCAGCTGCAGCATGAAGACCACGTGCTCGCCCATGACGCGTCCTCAGCCCCTCGCCAGGATCTCGGTCGACCGCGCCCCCGCGTAGAGCCGCTCGATCAGGTGGCCGTACTTGGCCAGGATGGTGGCGCGCCGAACCTTGTTGGTCCGGGTCAGCTCGTCGTCGTCGGCGTCCAGCTCCTTGTCGAACAGCGCGAACTCGCGGATGCGCGCGGCCTCGGGCAGCCCTTCGTTCACCCGGGCGACCGCTTCGCCGATCAGGGCCACCACCTGCGCCTTGCCGGAGAGGTCCTTGAAGGTGGTGAACGGCAGACGTCGCGCCTCGGCCCAGTTGCCGACGTTGCCCATGTCGATCTGGATCAACGCCACCACGTAGGGACGCTCCTCGCCGACCACCACCGCCTCGCGGATGTGGGGGCTGTACTTGAGCTTGTTCTCGATGAGAGCCGGCGAGAAGCGGGAGCCGTCCGCGGTCTTCAACACATCGGTCACCCGGTCGATCATCACCAGGTGACCGTTGTCGTCGAGGAAGCCGGCGTCCCCGGTGCGGAGCCAGCCGTCCTCCATCGCGCGCGCGGTGGCCTCGGGGTTCTTGTAGTAGCCGACGAAGACGGACTCCCCCGAGACGAGGATCTCGCCGCTCTCGGCGATGCGCACCTGCGTGCCCGGCGTGGGCTTGCCCACCGTGGCCGGGCGGACGTCGCCGTCGGCGTGGACGACGCAGATGCCGGACGTCTCGGTCTGGCCGTAGACCTGCTTCAGGTTCAGGCCGATGGCGCGGAAGAACGCGAAGATCTCCGGCCCGAGCGGCGCCCCGCCGGTGTAGGCCCGCCGGATGCGCGAGAGCCCCAGCTTGTCGAGCAGCGATCGGAACGCGAGCAGCGAGGCGAGCCGCCGCTGCGCCCACGCCACCGGGCCCGGCGAGGATGCGGCGCACTCGCGCGCGGCCGCCCGTTCCCCCAGCGCCAGCGCGGCGCGGCTGGCCAGCCGCTTGAGCCAGCCCGCGTCGTCGATCTTGACCTGGTACTCCGAGCACATCGCCTCCCAGAAGCGGGGGGGCGCGATCATCACGTGCGGCCCGATCTCGCGCAGGTCCTCGCGCACCGTCTCCGGCTCCTCCGGGAAGTTCACGGTCGCGCCCACGTGCAGGGCCATCGCCACGCTGATGAGCTGCTCGCCCACCCAGGCGAAGGGCAGGAAGGAGACGATCTCGTCGCTGGCCCGCATCGGGTCGACCTGGGTGATGCCCCGGGCCATGGCCAGGAGGTTGGCGTGGCTGATCATCGCCGCCTTCGCGTTGCCGGTCGTTCCCGACGTGTAGGACAGCAGGGCCACGTCGCCGGGCTTCCCCCCGGCCAGCATCCGCTCGTACCGACCCGGCTGCGCGGCGTCGAGCGCGCGCCCCCGCCCCTGCACCGCCTCGAGGCTCGTGAGCATCGGATCGTCGTAGCGCTCGAGCCCGCGCATGTCGTCCACGATGATGCTGGCCAGGTGCGGCAGGCTCGCCCGGATCCCGAGGACCTTGTCGGCCTGCTCCTGGTCCTCGGCCAGCACGACACGCGCCTCGCTGTGCTCCAGCACCCGACGCAGCTGATCCGGCAGCGCGTCCACGTAGATGCCGAGCGGGATGGCGCCGATCGACTGCGTGGCCAGCTCAACGTAGAGCCAGGCCGGCCGGTTGCCGCAGACGACCGCCACCGTGTCGCCGCGCCGCAGCCCGAGGTCCTCGAGCCCGAGGGCGACCGCCCGGACGTGGGCCGCGTACTCGCTCCACGTCACCTGCTGCCAGATGCCGTATTTCTTTTCGCGCAGCGCGATCTTGCCGGGGCGTCGCCGCGCTTGCTCGGCGAGCCGGCCCGGGAACGTGCCGTGCGCGCGGTCGGTCGCCGCGTCCATCGGCCTACACCGCCTCCAGCGCTTCGCCCAGGTACGCCTTGATCACCGCCGGATCCTGCTGGACCTTCGACGGCGTGCCCTCGGCGATCTTCTGGCCGAAGTCCAGCACCACCACGCGGTCGGAGATGTCCATGACCACGCCCATGTCGTGCTCGATCATCACCACTGCGAGCTGCTTGACCTGCTTGACGTAGAGGACGAACCGCACCATGTCCTCGGTCTCTTCCGCGTTCATGCCCGCGGTGGGCTCGTCCAGCAGCAGGAGGGTCGGATCGAGCGCGAGGGCCCGGGCCAGCTCCACGCGCTTCTGCAGGCCATAGGGCAGCGTGCCGACGATCTTGTGCCGGATGTCCTGCAGCTCGAGCAGGTCGATGATCTCCCGCTCGATGGTCGCGCGATGCTCGCGCTCCTCGCGCGCGGCCCGGCCGTAGTAGAGCCCGGAGGCGAGCACCCCCGACTTGAGGTGGATGTGCCGGCCGATCTTGATGTTGTCCAGCACGGTCATACCCTTGAAGAGCGCGATGTTCTGGAACGTGCGGGCGATCCCGAGACGGGCCCGGCGGTGCGGGCTCATGGTCGTGATGTCCTGCCCGTCGAACCAGATGCGCCCCTGGGTGGGCGTGTAGATGCCGCTGATGCAGTTGAAGATGCTGGTCTTGCCCGCTCCGTTGGGGCCGATGATGGCGAGGAAGTCGTGCGGATGCGCCTGCAGGCTGACGCCGGCCAGGGCGGTCACCCCGCCGAAGTGGAGGTGGACGCCCTCGAGCGTCAGGACCGGCACGCGAGACCGCCGACGTGGGTTCGATCGGGGACGTGGCTGGTGGTGCCGGGTCGCTCGTCGCGACGAGCGCAGGACGGCGCGTCGGTCTCTTCGACCCGTGACCGTCCCGAAATGTTGTCCAGGGATCCCGTACCGGGCATTGGTTCCCCCGTGGGCCGGACAGCTCGGAAGACGCGAGAGTGGGGCGCAACCTACAGGGGCCGAGCGGACTTGTCAATACCCCTTGGAGCCCTTTGGAGCGGAATCCGACCCGGGGGATTCGGATCAGTGGACCAGGATCATGACCACCGAGCCGGCCAGGAGCACCCCCATGGCGATGTTGAAGACGCGATGGGCCCGCGGAGTGCGAAGCAGCCATTGCACGCTGGCTCCGAACGCGAGCCACACGAAGCAGCACGGCAGCGAGGCCAGCACGAACAGCCCACCGAGCGCCGTCGCCTGGGCCGAGGCGCTGCCGGATCCGGCGTGCAGATACGTCCCGGCGGCGCTGGCGCAGACCAGCCACGACTTGGGGTTGACCCACTGGAACGCCGCCGCCCCGGTAAAGCCGACCGGCTTCCCCGCGCCCGGGGTGGCGCCACCCTCCGCCGTCGCGATCTTCCAGGCCAGCCCGAGCAGGACGGCGGCGCCGACCCAATTCAGCGCGCGCAATACCGTGGAGCTCGCCACCACCGCGCTGCCGAGGCCGAAGGCCACCGCGAACATCATCACGCCCATGCCGACGCTCACCCCGAGCAGGGCGGGGAACCCGCGGAGCACCCCGACCCTGGCCCCCGTCGCGGTCAGCAGCAGGTTGCTCGGGCCCGGCGTGCCCGCGGCCACGACCGAGAAGATGAGGAACGCCACCACCTGTTCCGGGCTCATCTCGCCCCCCCGCATCATCCGGGCGCAGGGGTTCGCTTCGGTGGCATCCTGTCCGCGAGATCGGTGCGCATGGCCAAGAGGCTACGGGGCGGAAGGGTGCCAGGTCTTGAACGATCGTGCAGGACCGCCGGCCCGTCCGGCCAGCCAGGGTGGCTCCGAAGCCGGGCGCTCGGTGAGGGGGTGGCGCTGCTCCAGGCCTGGTTCGCCGGACACGGCTACGACCGCCACCGCCACGACACCTACGCCATCGGCCTCACCGACGTCGGCGTCCAGGCCTTCGACTATCGCGGCGCGGCCCGGATCAGCACGCCCGGCCAGGTGGTCGTGCTCCACCCGGACGAGACCCACGACGGCCACGCCGCCACCGCGGACGGCTTCGGCTATCGCATCATCTACGTCGCGCCGGCGCGCATTGCGGAGGCAGCGCGGGCGATCCGCGGGCACTCCGGCCCCCTGCCCTTTGCGCCGGAGCCGGTGACGGCGAGCGCGGCGCTGGCGGTCGCGATCGATGATGCCTTCGGCCTCGACCCCGAGCCGCTGGCCACGGACGGCCTGGTCCTGGCCCTCGCCGAGGCCCTCCTCGACGCCGACCCGTCCGGCGTGCAACGCCGGTCGGTCGACCGGCTCGCCACCCGAGCGATCGACCGAGCGCGCCGCTTCCTCGACGCCGAGACGGACCGCGTCGTCCAGTCTTCGGAGCTGGAGGCGATCACCGGGCTCACGCGCTACGACCTCGCCCGCCAGTTCCGCGCCGTGCTCGGCACGAGCCCCTACCGCTACTCATTGATGCGGCGCCTCGACCGCGTCCGGAGGGCGCTGACGCCGAACGCCTCGCTGGCCGAGGTGGCGCTGGCCGCGGGCTTCGCCGACCAGGCGCATCTGTCGCGCATGTTCAAGCGCGCCTACGGGGTGAGCCCGGCGCGGTATCGGGCGCTGGAGGCCGGCGGACGGCGACAGGCCCGGTCCGAGCCGGTGCCCGCGAGTCGCGTCAGGCTTGATCCGTCCGATCGAGCATGGCGTGGACCGTCTGCTCGAGGCGGCGCACCCGACGTGACAGGACCGTGAGGATGCGCCGGATCAGCTCGGGGTTCGCGTCCAGTAGCTGCCAGAAATGGGAACGATCGACGCTGAGCAGCCGAATATCGCTGGCCGCCACGATCGTGGCCGATCGGGGCTCCCCATCGAGCAGGCTCATCTCGCCAAAGAAGTCGCCCGGCCCGAGCTGGTTGCCCGAGCCGACCGGCGTTCGCACCGCCGCCATGCCGTCGATGATGACGAAGAACGAGTCCCCCGCGTCGCCGACGCGGGTGATGACGGTTCCCTCCGGCGCCTCGACGATCTTCGAGATCTCGGCGACTCGACCCAGCTCGTCCTCGTCGAACCCGCTGAACAGCGGAACGCGCTGCAGATGCCGGGTCTGCGCATCGCGGGCGGGCACGATCTCGCCCGCGTGAGCCCCGGCGGCCTCGTCCGCATCATGGAAGGGAAGTCGCTCGGCAGATCGTGGATCGAGCTCCATGGCGCCTCCAGTGTCCTACGTCGGACGGCTCGAGCCAGATTGCATCGGGATCGCTCCGTCGAATAGTACCGCGGGACGATCGGCCCTGACCACCGCCACCGCGCGCGGACCGGCCCGCGGGCTCGACGCTAGGCCCGGCCTCCGGGCCGCTCGCTTTCGAGCGGGACCAGCCGAATGTCCTTGTCGCCCGTGAAGATGAGCGGGCAGGCGACCATGACGAGAGTCCCCCGCCCGCCGATGATGCTCGAAGCCGACCCTACTTGCCCACTTCCAGGGTGACCTTGTTGATCCTGCCAGTGAATCGGGTCTCCGGGCCGATGCCGATGCCCTCGGCGACCGGGGTCTGGTTGTCGATGCCGACGTCGGCGGTCTCGTCCGCCGAGAAGATGTTCGGCTGGGTCGTGTCGACGCGGCCCTCGGCGACGGGCTTTCCGTTCACGTAAAGCGTGGCCTTGCCGCCCTTGCCCGCGCCGCCGCCGTCGTAGGCGAAGTCCAGGGTGACGGTGGCGGGGCCGGTGGCCAGCGGGTCCGGTGCGACGATGGTGTAGCGCGAGAGCCCGAGGAAGTTATAGGTGTAGGCGGGCTTGCCGTCCTTCAGGTAGAGCGACCAGCCGCCGAAGCGCCCGCCCTGGGACAAGATCGCGCCGTTGGCGCCCCCGGCGGGGATGTCGAGGTCGGCGGTGATCTTGCTCGACCGGTTCTTGATGTTCATGAACGTGTTCTCGAGCATGCCCTGCATCCCCTCGTAGAGCGTGAGCGAGGTGCGAGCGCCCATCACGTCCGGCCGGCCCGCGAGAGTGGGGTTCGTGCGCTCGATGGTCCGGTCGTCGATGGGCAGCACATGGTACTTCCGGGCTTCCTTCATGAACAGCGCCTGCATGTCCTTCAGCTTTGCGGGCTGCGCGGCCGCGAGGTTCCTGGTGAGGCTGAAATCGTTCCGGACGTCGTACAGCTCCCACACGTCCGACGTCAGGGGTGGCAGGTTCGTCACCTGCCACGCGGCGCGATGGATCGTCCGCGCCATCCAGCCCTGGTGATAGATGCCGCGATTGCCGAACATCTCGAAGTACTGGGTCGTGTGTCGCTCCGGCGCCTTCGCGTTGTTGAAGGCGTACAGCATGCTCGTGCCCTCGATGGGCGTCTGCGGCGTGCCGTTGACGATCCGGGGCTGCGGCAGACCCACGGCCTCCAGGATGGTGGGCGCGATGTCGATGACGTGTGAGAACTGGCTGCGCAGCCCGCCCTTGTCCTTGATGCCCTTCGGCCAGTGAATGGCCACGCCATTGCGGGTGCCGCCGAAGTCGGACGCCACCTGCTTCGTCCACTTGAAGGGCGCGTCGAAGGCCACCGCCCAGCCCGCCGCCATGTGCGGGAAGGTCTCCGGCCCGCCCCACTTGTCGATGAGCGGGATGAGGTCCTCGACCTTCTCGGCCACGCCGTTGAAATAGGTCATCTCGTTGTACATCCCGACGAAGCCGCCCTCGGCGCTCGTCCCGTTGTCGCCGGCGATGTAGATGAAGAGCGTGTTGTCCAGCACGCCGATATCCTCCAGGGCCTTCTTGAGGCGCCCGATCTGGTCGTCGGTGTGCTCCAGGAATCCGGCGAATACCTCGGCCTGGCGGGCGAAGAGCCGCCGCTGCTCGGCGGGCAGCGAGTCCCACGCCTTGATGTCGTCCGGCCGGGCCGCCAGCTGGGTATTGGCGGGAATCACCCCGAGCTTCTTCTGTCGCTCGATCGTTTCGGTGCGGATCTGGTCCCAGCCCGTATCGAACTGGCCCTTGTACTTGTCGGCCCACTCCTTCGGCACGTGGTGGGGCGCGTGGACCGCCCCGGTCGCGTAGTAGACGAAGAACGGCTTGTCGGGCGTCATCGACTGCTGGGCCTTCACCCAGTTGATCGCCTGGTTCGTCATGTCGACGGTGAAGTGGTAGTCTGCCATCCTCGGCGGATCGACCTTGATCACGCCGTCGTAGATGAGCGGATACCACTGGTCGGTCTCCCCGCCGATGAAGCCGTAGAACTTGTCGAAGCCCTGGTGGGTGGGCCACCGGTCGAACGGCCCGGAGACGCTGGTCTCCCAGGCCGCGGTCTCGTGCCACTTGCCGAAGGCGCCGGTGCTGTAGCCGTTGAGCCGCAGCATCTCGGCCAGGGGCGCCACGCTGTTCGGGATCTGCCCGGTGTTGCCCGGGAACGCGGTCGCCGTCTCCATGATCGAGCCGGCGTTGGCGGTGTGGTGGTTCCGGCCGGACTTGAGCGCGACCCGGGTCGGCGAGCAGAGCGCCGTGGTGTGGAAGTTGTTGAAGCGCAGGCCGCCCGCCGCGAGCTGGTCGAACGTCGGCGTGCGGATCGGACCGCCGAACGTGCTGGGCCCGCCGAAGCCGATGTCGTCGATCAGCACGATCACGACGTTGGGGGCGCCCCTGGGCGCCTTGACCTCGAACCGGGCCGGTGGCTTGGCTCGGCGCGCGTCCAGCTCGGTGTACGTCGCTCGCTTGGGCTCCTGAATGGGCAGGACCGTGCGATCGAGCTTTTCCTGCGCCGATCCCGTCGGCGCCGTGAAGGCCAGCGCTAAGCCGAACGCTGCGAAGGCTGCCATCCGCTTCATGGTGTCGCCCTTTCCTTGGATGAATGGGGGTCGCCGGAACCGGGAGCGATGATGGCCGAACAGGTCGCACCCGCGTCCGACGGCGGGCTCGACGAGCGGAGCCACTTCACCGGTGTGCGGGAGCGCTGTGCCGGGACCATCCAGGGGCACGGACAAGCCGCCGAGCGCCTTGGTCTCCGTCCCAGCACGCTGCGCCACCGCATGCGCAAAGCTGAGCATCCGGCGACCACGCGGCCGCTGACGTCCTCGGTCCGCTGAGACTCACCGCGCGCCCTTCTGAATTTCGCGGAGCTTTTGCCGGGCTTCCGCATGGTCCTGGCCCTGGAGAATCTTGCCATTCTCGTCTCTGAACCGGTCTCCATCCACATACGCGCGTCGTCCATCGTGCAGCTTGATGGCGCGATCGTCGATCTCTTTCCGGCGCTGGAGGACGGCCGCCAGGTCCTTGTCGACGTTGGCGATGACGACATCCCATGCGACGGCCGACAGCCGGAGCTTGGACAGATCGACTTTCCCCTGCTGGCCCAGCGTGTTCAGTGCCGCCACCTTGGCAGTGAGCTGCTCTACTCCGCCCGCCGCGAAAAATCGCCTGACGTATTCGGCGGTCTGAGGATCCGCCTGTTCCGTCATTCTCGCGATGAGCCGCGCGAGGTGCCGGGACTGCTGAGCCGGAATCTTAAATTCGAAGTCCTTGACGCTGCTCGCCAGAAACTGTCGGTCGGCGACTGCCGCAAGCATGGCACACTGCGCGGTCATTGCGCTTGCTTCGGCGTCGTTGATGCCGGCGACCGCCGGTCCCGGCGCGGGCGTTCGCGGGCCCCACTGCTGCGGTGGGAACTTGTCCTTCACCAGCTTGACGATGACGCCCTCGACCTGAATCCTGTCCGGATCGAGCGTGCCGGTCCCGGCGAGCATGTCCAGTGCGCTGACTTCGACGTAGAACTTCAATAGGCCTTCCGATACGTCTCTCGCTGGAGCCGGTCGCACGAAGAACTCTTTCAGCGCGGCGGCGAGCGCCGGATTCGGCTGGGCGAGGTCGGCGACCATCTTGCCGATGACGCCGACCACGTATGCCGTGGCTTCGCGCCGCGGCATGATTTCCCACTCGCTGACGCTCCTGGCCTCGGCCGGCGGGACGACCAGGAGTGCGACCGCTATCAGCAGCGCGGCGGCGATGATGCGGAGCGGGCAGCAAAACAGGCGCTCCGGATGACTCCGGAGCGCCTGCAGTGTTTGGTGGGCCGTCAAGGACTCGAACCTTGGACCCGCTGATTAAGAGTCAGCTGCTCTACCAACTGAGCTAACGGCCCGCGTCGTAGCGGGAACTGCTCCTGCCCACCTGCCGCTTCGAAAATGGTGCGCCCAAGAGGATTC
>DATFYA010000179.1 GCA_035315345.1 Candidatus Methylomirabilota bacterium | reverse complement strand
GATGAACGACGTGCTCGCGCGCCTGCACCGGGTGGATCTCGAGGCCACCGGCCTCACCGACTACGGCCGTCCCGGCAGCTACTTCGCGCGGCAGATCCACCGCTGGACCAGCCAGTACCGCGCCTCGGAGACCGAGCGGATCGAGGCGATGGAGCATCTCATCGCCTGGCTGCCGGAGCACGTGCCGCCAGACGACCGGCCCACGATCGTGCACGGCGACTTCCGCCCCGGCAACCTCATCATGCATCCCACCGAGCCGCGGGCCGTGGCGGTGCTCGACTGGGAGCTGTCCACGCTCGGCAGCCCGCTGGCCGACCTGGCGTACAACTGCATGCCCTACCGGCTCGGCCCGAGCACCCTCGGCGGCGTGCTGGGCGCGCCGCTGGCCGAGATGGGGCTGCCATCCGAGGAGGAGTACGTCGCGGCCTATTGCCGGCGGACCGGGCGGTCGAGCATCCCCGACTGGGAGTTCTATCTGGCCTTCGCGATGTTCCGGCTGGCCGCCATCGCCCAGGGCATCATGGGCCGCGTGATCGCAGGCACCGCCAACGACGTCAACGCCCGGGCGCGCGGCGAGCGGGCGCGCCCCCTCGCCGAGGCCGGCTGGGCCACCGTCACTCGGAGCGGCTAGCGCGGGACGGGACCGAGGCGGCCTGCTCGGGGACGGGGGGCTCCGGGCGCTGGCTCCAGCCGAGCCGACCGACCACCGGCAGCTTCAGCGCCGGGCGCTTCACGTCGAGCCCGAACGTCAGGCCCAGCACGTTCAGCTCCAGCCCCTCCTCACCTCCGGCGAGCACGCCCAGCAGCCCGAGCAGGGAGACCTGCACCCCGGTCCCGCTCGGCGTCCAGGCCATGGGGACGCCGCCCGGGATGAAGTCCTTGCCGATGGCCGTGGCCGGCAGGTCGAGGCGCAGCTCGGGCACTGCGCGGCCGACGTAGGCCGTGAAGGTGTTGCTGTTGGGTCCCGGCCACGTCCGGTAGCTCGACGGGTAGGGATACGCCTGGATCGCGGCTTCGATGCGCGTGATCAGCGCGTCGACGCCCGCCCCGCGCCGGTCGGAGAGCAGATCGGGGCGGCTGCCGAACCAGTAGTTGTCGGGCCCGGTGCGGTTGACCCGGAGCGCCGGCGTCCCGCTGCCCACGCCCCAGCCCATGACCTCGTAGCGGGTATAGGCCCCCGCGCCGGACGGCTTGACCGCGATCCAGGTGTGGACCGCCATCACGCCCTTCCAGCCCACCGTCCGGGCGGCGTAGACCTGCACGACGGCGTCGGGCGTGCCGGCCGGATCCGGGGCCTGGCCGGACGAGTCGCGGCGCATCTCCCACCACGGCTGGCCGATCCGCTCCACCGCCGAGCAGCCCACCGCCAACACCAGCAGCAGGAGGAGGCCGAGCGCGGTCACCTGCCCGGGACCGGAGCACCCGAGGCCGCGGTGCCCGAGCGAGCGGGCACCCCGAGCGGGTCTACCGGCTATAGCGGAAGGGCGCCCAGCCGATGCCCTCGATCGGCTTCGGGGTGTAGCTGGCAACCTTCGGGGCGGCCGGGGCTGCCGGCCTGGCCGCCGGAGCCTTGGCCGCGGCCTTGCGGGAAGCCGGCCGGGCCGCCGCCTTCGCCTTGCCGCGGGCGGGTGACGCCTTCTTCTTCGAGGAAGTCTTGCTTTTCATGCGGCCGAATCTACAACACTGCTTTGCCGCGGGTCAATGCGTGCGCGGGGGCGCGGGCGCCGCGCGGCCCGAGGAGTACACTGCACGCCTACGGAGGAGACACTCATGCGAATGACGAAAGCGCAGGCCAGGATGATCGAGTGGGAGCGGGTCGCGCGCGTCGCCACGGTGGGGGCGGGCATGCCGCATCTGGTGCCGGTGTGTCACGTGCTGGCGGGCGGCAAGATCTACTTCGGCTCGGGCAAGCGCGGCCGCAAGGTGCGCAACGTGCGCGCCAACCCGCGGCTCGCCCTGACCGTGGACTGCTACTCGGACGACTGGAGTCACATCACCGGCGTGATGGTGCAGGGCACCGCGCGCGTGATCGAGCGCGGCCCGCGCTTCCGCCGGCTGCGCCGTCGCCTCTACGCAAAGTATCCGCAGTACCCGCGCGAGGCCGCACTCGGCGACTCGGACTCGGTGATCGTCGAGCTGACGCCCACGCACGTATTCTCCTGGTAATCCTTACACGCCTGTCGTGTAATTCCTCCTCCGGCGCCCCCTGAGCGCCGCGCAAATCGCGGGGAAAGCAGGCCGGATGCGGCCCGGCGCTCTCCGAGCGCCACTGGCATGTGGGTTGCCGGTGAACTTTCTCCAACCGGAGCGTGTTACACCCCCGAGGGAAGGAAGAGGAGGAGGAGATGAAGACGCCGGTGAAGAGCTGGCCCCCGAGCTTCGTCGCATTGCTGGCGCTCCTTCTGACCGCGGCGCCGGTCGCCGCGGCCGACGACGGCAAGGCCCGGGAGGGCGCGGCGCAGGTCGAGAGCGGGGCCAAGCAGATCGGCCAGGGCGTCGAGGAGACCGCGAAGGGAGTCGGCACCGCGGTGGTCGGCGGCGCCGAGACCGCGGGAGACAAGATCAAGGAGGCAGGACGGGCAGCGGAGCCCGAGGCGCAGTCGGCCTGGACCAAGACGAGGGACGGGGCCGTATCGTTCGGCCGGAGCGTGAGGCAGTTCTTCACGAGCCTGTTCGAGTGACGCAACCGCAGCGCAGCGCAACCCACACTCAACGTAGAGGGAGGAGTGCTCCGATGAAAGTCAGCTCGGTGATGTCCCTGGTAGCCGCGACGGTGTTCGCCGTCGGCATCGTTGGCCCGGCCGCGGCGCAGACGCCCGCCCCGGCTCCCGCGCCGACCGCTCCGAAGAGCGGTGACGCCTCGATGGACAAGATGGACAAGAAGGACAAGAAGGAGAGCGGCAAGGCTCACAAGCAGCACGCCGCCAAGAAGAAGCCCGCGGCCAAGAAGAGCGACGACACGAAGGCGTCGGAGTCCAAGGCGCCCGAGCAGCCGAAGAAGTAGCACGACCAGCCGCGCGGCACCCGCGCGTTCACATAGGGGCGGCGTGAGGGGAGCACCCTCACGCCGCCTCGCCTGGCCTCCAGTCCCGCGGCGCCGGCCGGGCGTCAGTCCCGCAGCCGCGCCTTGAGGATCTTGCCGGTCGGGCTCTTGGGCAATTCGGTCACGATCGAGACCCGCCGCGGATACTTGTAGCCGGCGAGGCGCGCGCGACAGAACGCGATCAGCTCTTCCGGCTCGGCCCGCGTCCCCGCCCGCAGCGTCACGAAGGCGCTGACCTCCTCGCCCAGCTCGGCGTGCGCGACGCCGATGACCGCCGCCTCCGCCACCGCGGGATGCCCGAGCAGCGCGGCCTCCACCTCGCCCGGCACCACCGAGTAGCCGCCGCGCAGGATCAGCTCGCGCTTCCGCCCCACGATGCTGACGTAGCCGTCGGGCGAGATCGTGGCCAGGTCACCGGTCTTGAACCAGCCGTCGGCGAGCACCGCCGCCGTCTCCTCGCGGGCCCGCAGGTAGCCGTCCATCGCCGCCGGCGTGCGGATCCACAGCTCGTCCTCGACCACGCGCAGCTCGACGCCCGGCACCGCGCGTCCGATGGAGTCGGGATGATCGGCGGTTTCGGCGGCCAGGTAGGAGATCGGGCGGAACAGCTCGGTCATCCCGTAGCCGCGCACGATGCGGACGCCCGTGCGCCGCCGCCACTCGCTGGCCAGTGCCCACGGACAGGGCGCCGCCCCGGAGACGGCCAGCCGGAGGCTCGACAGGTCGGCCGCGACGAGCGCGGGGGACTCGAGGATCCGGGCGAACATCGTGGCCACGCCGGGGAACACGGTGGCGCGATGACGGGCGATCGCGCGGGGCGTCTCCTCCGGCGAGAAGCGCTCCTGCAGCACCACCGTGGCGCCGGCCAGGAGGGGTGCCAGCAGCGCACCGTTGAGGCCGAAGGAGTGCGCCAGCGGCAGCGCGGCCAGCACGCGGTCGCCGGGCGTGAGGCCCATCACCGGTCCGGCCCAGGATTCGTTGGCCGCGGCGAGCGCGGCGTGCGAGAGCACCGCACCCTTGGGCTGCCCCGTGCTGCCGGATGTATAGAGGATGATGGCCGGGGCGGTGGGTGGGTCGACCGGGGTCGGCTCGGCCGTCTCGGTCTCCGGTGCCGCGTCGACGATCGCCCGAGGCCGCAGGTGGTCGAGGATGCGCCCGCGCTCCTCGCCGGCCAGCAGCGGGTTGAGCGGGGCCACGGTGGCGCCGAGAGCGAGCCCGCCCCAGAGGGCGGCGACGAAGCCGCAGGTATTCGGCAGCAAGAGCGCGACGACGTCGCCCGCCCGCACCCCGGATCGCGCCAGCCGCCGCGCGACGCCGCCCGCGCGCCGCTCGAGCTCCCGCCACGTCAGCGCCCCGTCGTCCCACAGCAGCGCCGGCTGCTCGGGCCGGCGGCGCGCGGCGGCGGCCAGGAGCGCGGCGAAGCCGGCGGGCATGGCGGCGATGGAGGGGCTACTGCGTGTAGTCCTTCAGCGCGAGCCGCTTCCACACCTCGGGCGGCACGCGATGGCGCGGAGTGTAGCCGGCCAGCGACGGCTTCGCGGTGGCGTCGACGCCCCACTTGCCGGAGTAGCCGTCCTGCTTGGTGGAGGGATCGAGGTCGGAGCCGCGCGCGTGGGTGACGATCGTGATGTCGCGGTCGGGCTGGCAGCGGGTCGCGATCGCCCACGTGACCTGGCGGTCGTCGAAGATGTTCACGTCCTCGTCCACCACCACCACGCGCTTCATGTAGAGGTCGGCGCCCAGCACCGACAGGATCGCGTTCTTGGCCTGCCCGATCAACCGCTGCTCGATCGAGACGTAGCAGGTGAACGGCGCGGGCACGCGCACCGCCTTCACCGATGGCACCATGGCGCGGACTGCGCGATAGAGATTGGCCTCCATCGGAATGGTCGAGAGGAGCATGTGGTCGAGATGGGCCACCGTGATGTCCTGGAAATAGGCCCCGCCGCGATGGGTGATGGCCCGGACCTGCACCACCTCGCGCTCGCGCTCGCCGAGGCTGTACCCGGTGAACTCGCCGAACGGCCCCTCCGGCGTCCGCGCGCCCGGCAGGATCTCCGCCTCGATGATCATCTCGGCGTGCGCCGGGGCCAGCAGGTCGGAGGTCTCGCACTTCACCAGCTCGAGCGGCTCGCGCAAGAGCGCGCCCATGATCGCGCGCTCGTCCTCGTCGATGGAGCCGATGGCGAGGGCCCCCAGCGCGATGGCGGGGTGCACACCGATGGCGAAGGCCACCGGCAGCGGGCGTCCGAGCGACTCCGCGATGCGCTGGAACTCCCAGAGGTGCTTGCCCAGGGTGAGGTGGATCGCGGTGCGGTCGCGGCCCTGGATCATCAGCCGGTTGTAGGCGCAGTTCCAGATGTCGCGGGTCGGGTCTTTCGCGAACGAGATCGCGGAGGTCACGTACGCCCCCGCGTCGCCCTCGTGGTGCAGCATCTGGGGCAGGGCGTAGAGGTCGATCCGGTCGCCGGTCAGCACCACGTCCTTGCACGGGCCGCCCGAGACGATCCGTGGTGGAACCGGCTTGTCCATGGCGCGCAAATAGGTGGTGAGCATCTCGTCGGGCGCCGCGCCCATCGAGAGCGCCAGCCGCGAGCGGCTCGCGTGCAGGTTGGTCAGCACCGGGAACGACGTGCCCTTCACCCGCTCGCAGATCACCACCGGGCGCTTCCGCGCCTCGCGCTCGAGCTTCACCACCAGGGCGGTGATCTCGTAGGCCGGGTCCAGCTCCTTCGACACCACCAGGAGGTCGTCGGGCCGGGTGCGCTTGACGAGGTCGAGGTAGCCGGGGAGATCCTGTGCCATGTCGCGCCTCTCCGCGTGTCGTCTGGTTCGCAGCCGTCAGGTAGTCGCCGCCCCCCGGCTGGACCCGTAGAATCCTATTCCAGGAACGACAGATCCACCACCTGGCTCATCGGCAGATTTTCCTTCACCCAGCCCATCCGGTGGAACCAGTCCTGCAAGGCGACCAGGTCCTGCACGCGCGGCTTGCCGCTCCGCTCGAGGTAGACCGGATAGGTCGCCTGGATGGTCTCGACCGGAAGCTTCAAGTGCTTCGAGAGGATGCCGGCTACCTCGGGATCCTGCAGGCCTCGGTCGTGGTAGACCTTCACGCCCTGCAGGTATGCCTGCAGAAACGCGCGGCCCGCCCTGGGTCGCTCCTTGATGAGCCTGCCGCTGTACATCAGCACCCCGACCTGGAACGTGGCGATCGCCGGGACTTGGTCGGTCAGGAAGTAGCGGACGCCGACCTTGTGCTTCTCGGCCTTCGCGCCCCACGGCTCCGGCGCGAAGACCGCCTCGACGGCCTTGCTGGCCAGCGCCTTGACGCCGTCCGCGTGCGACATGTTCACGACCGCGACCGCGTCGTAGTCGAGGCCCGCGTGCTCCATCGTCCGGGCCAGGAAGAAGTCCAGCGGGGTGCCCTTGGTCCCGGTGGCGATCTTCATGCCCTTCAGGTCCCGGAGGCTGTTCACCTTGCCCGAGTCCAGCAGATCCTTCCGGACGATCAGTGGCGTGAAGTCGTACCCCGGGCCCACCTGGCCTTTGTCGGCCACGATCTTGAAGTCCATGCCGCCGGCGATCGAGTTGAAGAGGTCGGCCGTGGGCGACCCCACCGAGACGTCGAGCTGGCCGCTGGCCAGCGGCGCGATCAGCTTGCCCGCGGAGGCGAACCGCTCGGTCTCCACGATCACGCCGCGCTCCTGGAAATAGCCCTTCTCCAGCGCGATGTAGATGCCGGCGTTGGAGATGGAGGGCAGGTCGCCGAGCTTCACGGTGTCGGCGGCACCGACGGGAGCCGAGGACGCGAGCACGACGGCCAGCACGCAGGCGAGGTGGTAGCGAGGTCGGGTCATCGGGGTCCTTTCCGACGTCGCGGTGACGTCATCGCGCTAGCATAGCGCGGCGGGCGGCGCTTTCCGCCCAGGTGAGACGGCGTTCGGTTCGACTCGGGATGTCGACGGAAGCGGGTGAGCCGGGATCACACCGGCCAGGCTTCACGCCGCCAGCCCATGTCCCAGAACATCCACTCGTAGCGACTGGTCGTCACGAAGTGCCGCGTCATGCGATCGCGCTCCGGCTCGCGCAGGTCGGCGGCCAGCGCGTCGACGCACCCGAGGACCTCGCGGACCACCGAGCCGAACTCCTCGGAGGCGTACGTCCCGATCCAGCGCGCGAACAGCGGATCGCGCGAGCCGGACCGCTCGAGGGTCTTGCCGACCTCCCAGTAGATCCAGTAGCAGGGCAGCAGCGCGGCGACCGCCTCGTGGAACGGCCCCCCGTGGGCGGTGGCCAGCAGGTAGGACGTGTAGGCCAGGTTCGTCGGGCTCGGCGGGGTGGCCGCCACCGCCTGCGGCGACAGGCCGAACTCCTTGAAGAACGACTCGTGGAGCGTCTTCTCCACCTTGAGCGCGCCGGCGGCGTGCTCGTTGAACATGATGATCCACTCCTCGCGTGGCGCGCGGGCCGCGGCCAGGGCCAGCGCGCGGGCGAAGTCGCGCAGGTAGAGCGCGTCCTGCACCGCGTAGAAGCGGAAGGCCTCGTGGGGGAGCGAGCCGTCGGTGAGGCCGCGCAGGAACGGGTGCGCGAGGATCGCCGCGTAGATCGGCTCGATGGAGCGCCAGAGCGTCGCGGTGAACGCCACGACTAGAGCATACTACGCGGGCCGCGGGGGCGTGATCCGACGTGTATACTCGACGGCGCCATGGACCATCGCCTCGACGCCGAGCAGGTGCACTACGAGTGGAACAACGCGCTGCCCCCGCGGCTCGCCATCGAGCCGGGGGACACCGTCGTCTTCGACACCCGGGATGCGGCCGACCGCTACTACCGGCCCGATTCCACCCACGCCGACGTGCTCGCGCGCGGCCCCTTCCGCGGCCACCCGCTCACCGGGCCGGTGGCGGTGAAGGGCGCGCGCCCGGGCGACGTGCTGGTGGTCGAGATCCTCGAGGTGAAGCCGGCCGCATTCGGCTGGACCGCGATCCGCCCCGGGCGCGGGCTCCTGCCCGAGTCCGACTTCGGCAAGCCGTTCCTGCAGATCTGGGACCTGAGCGACGGCACCCACGCCCGCGCGGGCGGCCGCGTCGCGGTGCCCCTCGCCCCGTTCCCGGGCGTGATGGGGACCGCGCTCGACGAGGCCGGCGGCCACAGCACCATGCCGCCGCGGAAGAACGGCGGCAACATGGACATCAAGCAGCTCACCGCGGGCGCGACGCTCTATCTGCCGGTGTGGGTGGACGGAGCCCTCTTCAGCGTCGGCGACACCCACGCGATCCAGGGCGACGGCGAGGTGTGCGTGACCGCGGTGGAGATGAGCGGCCGGGTCACCGCCCGCTTCGGCCTCGAGCGCGGTCGTCACTTGGCCGAGCCGCAGCTGCGCACCACGCGCGCGCCGTCGGCGGCCGCGCCGGCCGGCTCGTGGTTCGCCACCACCGCGCACGGGCCCGATCTGTTCGCGGCCTCCCAGCAGGCGGTCCGCTACATGATCGATCATCTCGTGCGCGAGCGGGGGCTGTCCCGCGAGGAGGCCTACATCCTCTGCAGCGTCACGGTGGACCTCAAGATCAGCGAGATCGTCGACGCCCCCAACTGGATCGTCTCGGCATTCCTGCCCGAGGGCGTATTCGTCTGAATTGACGCGGCCGTGACATTCCGCGTCCGGACCTCGGCATGCTGAAGCGGACGATGAGACCCCTACTAGGGCGCGTCATTCTCAACCCGGAGGCCGCGGTCGCGACGGACGGACCGGCCGCGGAGGCCGAGAGCCTGCAGCGCGGGATGCTCGGCGCGATCGGATCTCACACGCGGACCGACGGCCGGCTCGATTACGCCGCCCTGCGCGCCTCGCCGGCGTGGACCGAGGCCGCGGGGCGGGCGGGCGCGCTGCAGTCGCTGAGCCTCGGAGACCTGACCGGCCGCCAGCCGCGGCTCGCCTTCTGGATCAACGTGTACAACGCGATGGTGTTCCACGGGATCGTGGCCATGGGCATCCGCCGCACCGTCCGGGAGATGCGCGGCTTCTTCGCCCGCGTGGCCTACCGCGTCGGCGGCTTCACCCTCACCGCCGACGACGTGGAGCACGGCATCCTGCGCGGCAACGCGGCCCACGGCTTCCTGCGGCGGCGGCCCTTCGGCGGCCGCGACCCGCGGCTGGCCCTGGCCGTCCATCCGATGGATCCGCGCATCCATTTCGCGATCACCTGCGGCGCGCAGTCCTGCCCGCCGGTGGGAGTGTATCGCGCGGCCGTCCTGGACCAGCAGCTGGACCTGGCCGCGCGCAACTTCCTGAACCAGGAGGTGGCGATGGACACCCGCGGCTGCGTCACGTGCTCGCGCATCCTCGAATGGTACGCGGCGGACTTCGAGGCCGCGGGCGGGCTCGGCGCGCTCCTGTCGCGCTATCTCGACGCGGGGGCGGTCCGCGACGCGGCGGCCGCCCGCCCGTATCCGTGCGACGCGTTCCGCCCCTACGACTGGTCGCTCCAGCACGAGCCCGCCGAATGAGCCCACGGAGCCTGCCTCTCCTCGGCGCCGAGCGGACGGTGCCGACGGCCCCGTTCCTCGGGCTCTCCACCCTGTGGATCCAGATCACCGGCACCTGGTGCAATCTCGAGTGCCACCACTGCATCAACGCCAGCGGGCCGCGCGCCCCGTGGCTGCGGCCGCTGGACGGCACGACGGTGCGCCGGGCGCTCGCCGAGGCCGAGACGGTGGGCGTCAAGGAGATCTACTTCACGGGCGGCGAGCCGTTCTTGCACGGCGAGATCCTGCCGTTGCTGGAGCGGGCGCTCGAGATCGCCCCGACCACCGTGCTCACCAACGGCACCCTCATCGGCCCCGAGGAGGCGGACGCGCTGGCCGCGATGGCGGCGCGCGCGTCCTACTCGCTCGAGATCCGGGTGAGCCTCGACGACACGGATCGCGCGCTGAACGACCGGGTGCGCGGCGACGGGGCGTGGACGAAGGCGGTGGAGGCGGTGCGGCTCATGCGGGCGCGCGGCCTCCTGCCCATCGTGACCGCGACCGAGATCACGCGCGACGAGCACGGCGCGGGGCCGGGCATGTACGAGCGCTTCCGCGACTTCCTCCACGCGCAGGGGGTGGATCGGCCGCGCGTGAAGATCATGCCGGTGTTCGCCCTCGGCCGTCAGCCCGCCTCCGGGGAGCCGCCGCTCGCCGAGGAGGATCTCGAGGGCTTCGATCGCTCCGTGCTCCAGTGCGCGGACGCCCGGGTGGTGACGTCCACCGGGGTCTACGCCTGCCCGATCCTGGCCGGGCTCGACGGAGCGCGGCTCTCGACCGGCCGCCTGACCGAGTCGTTCGTCGCGGCGCCGCTCTATCACCCGGCGTGCGTGACCTGCCGCCGAACCGGAATGACATGCCGGAACAGCTAGGCGAATACCGGCGGATCGCGGTGTTCGGCGGCGTGTACAACAACTGGCTCGCGCTCGAGGCCACGCTGGCCGACGCGCGCCGGCGCGACGTGGAGGCGGTGTTCTGTCTGGGCGACATGGGCGGCTTCGGCCCGCACCCGGACCGCGTGTTCCCGCTGCTGTGGCAGGGCGGAGTGCTCGCCCTGCAGGGCAACTACGACGAATCGCTCGTCTCCGGGCGCACCGACTGCGGCTGCGGCTACACCGACCCGCGCGACAACCACTACGCGGCGATCAGCTATCGCTACACGTTCGACCGCACCGCGACCGACGCCAAGAAGTGGCTCGGGACGCTGCCCCGCCACCGGCGGCTGAAGCTCGGCCCGCACCGGGTGCTGATGTGCCACGGCTCGCCGCGCGTGATCAACGAGTTCCTGTGGGAATCGGCCACGCCCAGCGGGCTGCTGCGCCACCTGATGGATCGCGCGGAGGCCGACGTGATGCTGTGCACGCATACCGGGATCAAGTGGCACCGCGCGCTGCCGGATGCGCGCCACGCGGTGAACGTCGGCGTGATCGGCCGCCCGGAGAACGACGGCCGCTCCAACGTCTGGTACACGGTGCTGACCGCGGGCCCCGAGCTGGCGGTGGAGTTCGTGCCGGTGGCCTACGATCACGAGGCGCTCGCGCGTGAGATGGAGCGCGAGGGGCTGCCCGCCGAGTTCGCCGAGACCATCCGCAGCGGCTGGTGGACCACGTGTCTCGAGAACCTGCCCGCTCGAGAGCGCGCCCGGGGCAAGTACTGAGCCGGCGCCTGGTCGGTCTCGTCGTCGTCGGGCTGGTGCTCGCGCTGGTGGCGGCCCGTGCGCTCGGCCTGGCCGACGCGGTGCGGCTCGACAATCTGGCCCGGCTGCGCGAGTGGATCGCCGGCTTCGGTCCCTGGGCGCCGGCGGTCTTCATCGGCGGCTACGTGGCCGCGGTGGTCGCCTTCGTGCCGGCCCTGCCGCTGACGATCCTGGCCGGCCTCGTCTTCGGCCCGCTGTGGGGCACGGTCTACACGTCCATCGCCTCGACCGCCGGCGCCTGCCTCGCGTTCCTCCTCGCCCGCTACGCGGCCCGCGGGGTCGTCGCGCGCTGGATGGAGCCGTACCCCGCCCTCGGCCGGATCGACCGCGCGGTGGCCCGGCACGGGGCGCGGATCGTGATGATCACGCGCCTCGTTCCGATCTTCCCGTTCAACCTGCAGAACTACGCCTACGGGCTGACGTCCATCGGCTTCGGCGCCTACGCGCTGACCTCGTGGCTCTGCATGCTGCCTGCGACGGTGGCGTTCACCACCGCCGCGGGCGCGGTGGTCGCCGGAGCGTGGGACGTGCGCCGCATGCTGCTGCTCCTGGGCGTGGCCGGCGTGCTGATCGTCGCGTTGTCGCTGCTGCCCCGCTGGCTGCGGGGGCGCAGCGCCGCGCTCGACGACCTGCTCAAGACGGGGTGATGCGGTCTTCCGCAAGCGTGGCTGCGCTGCTGCTCGTCCAGCGCGCGGCGGCGGGGAGCGCGCTCGCGGGCGAGCCGCTCGTGCCGGGCGGATTCGGCCCGCTGGCCGGCTCGGATCCGCGTCGCAAGAGCGGCGACGACTGCGCCGCGCGCGTCTACATTGCGTGTCGTTACGACCCCGCGACCGCCACCGTCTGGCAGCGCGCGCGGTACGGCGTCTATCGCCTTCTCTACGGGCAATATCCGCCCGGCATGGCGCAAGTCTACGTGTGGGAGAGCCGCCTGCCCGTCGGCACCGGGCCGGAGTCCGCGTACACCGATCGCGCCCGCATCGTCGTCCCCCGCCGCGGCGCGGCCGAGGCCGGGCGCTGGGTCGGCGAGTCGCACGACATTTACTCGGACTTCCAGCGGATCATCGGCGGCGAGCCGCCGCGCATCGCGGGCATCGCGGTGATGACCGATACCGACGACACGGGGGAGCGCGCCGTCGCCTACTCCGACGCGATCACTCTCGCACCGGGCAGCCCGGACCGGTGACGCGGCTCAGCATCGTCATTCCCGCGCTCGACGAGGCGGCCAATGTCGCGCGCCTCCTGCCCGACCTTGCGCGCGCCGGTCCGGACGCGGAGATCCTGGTCGTGGACGCGGGCAGCCGCGACGGCACCGCCGACGTGGTGGCCCGCCATCCCGGCGTCCGGCTACTGACCGCCCCGGCGGGGCGGGCGCGCCAGATGAACGCGGGCGCAGCCGCGGCGACCGGCGACGCGCTGCTGTTCCTCCACGCCGACACGTGGCTGCCCGACGGGGCGGTGGGCGCCATCGCGAGCGCGCTCGCGCGGCCCGGGGTGATCGCCGGCCGCTTCGATGTGCGCTTCGACGGCGAGCGGCCGGTGCTCCGGATGGTCGCGTGGTTCATGAACATCCGCTCCCGGCTGAGCGGTATCTGCACGGGCGACCAGGCCATCTTCGTCCGCCGCGCCGACTTCGACGCGGTCGGCGGCTATCCCGACATCCCGCTGATGGAGGACATCGAGCTGAGCCGCCGGCTCAAGCGGCGGGGCCGGCTGTGCGCGCTTCGCCTGCGGGTGACCACCTCGGCGCGAAAATGGGAGCGCGAGGGGCCGCTGCGCACGATCGTCCTCATGTGGACGCTGCGGCTCCTGCACTTCTGCGGAGTGGCGCCGGGGCGGCTGCACCGCTGGTACTATGGAGCGGCAAAGGAGCCACACCATGAGGGATCGGGCATGAGCGATCGGTCGGACGAGCAGGTCGTGGAGACCGCGACGGGCCTGGGCTACGTCGATCTGATGGAAGGCACCGGCGCCCGGCCCAAGGCCGGCGACACGGTGAGCGTGCACTACACGGGCTGGCTCAAGAGCGGCACGAGGTTCGACAGCTCGGTCGACCGCGGCACCCCGTTCGAGTTTCCGATCGGCAAGGGCCGCGTCATCAAGGGATGGGACGAGGGCGTGGGCTCGATGAAGGTCGGCGGCAAGCGTAAGCTCATCATCCCGGCGCACCTGGGCTACGGTGACCGGGGCGCGGGCGGAGTCATCCCACCCGGCGCAACCCTGATCTTCGAGGTGGAGCTGCTGGGTATCCGCTGACCGGGCGTGGCACTCAACCAGAAGGAGGACCTGCCATGAGGCGATTGGTCGCACTGCTCGTCGTCGCGCTGTTTTCGTTGGGGACCCTGGGCGCGCCCGCGGTCTGGGCTCAGGCGGCCAAGCCGGCCCCGGCGCCCGCGAAGCCCGCCGCCAAGGATTCGATGAGCCACGAGCCGCTGGACCTGAACACGGCCAGCGAGGACCAGCTGAAGACCGTGCCGGGCATCGGGGATGCTTACGCCAAGAAGATCGTCCAGAACCGGCCCTACAAGCGGAAGGACGAGCTGGTGCAGAAGAAGGTCATGCCCAAGGCCACCTACGACAAGATCAAGGATCACGTCATCGCCAAGCAGTAGGCGCGCAACCGTCGGCCCGGTCGGCGCATTGAACAACCTGCTCGCCGACGAGTACGTGCTCTATACCAAGACCCGGAACTACCACTGGAACGTCGTCGGGCCGCAGTTCAACGATCTGCACAAGTTCTTCCAGGAGCAGTACGAGGCCCTCGACGAGATGGTGGACGAGGTCGCCGAGCGGGCGCGCTCGGTGGGCGGCAAGGCCTACGGCACCTTGGCCGAGTTCTCGCAGCACTCGCGACTGAAGGAACAGCCGGGCAAGCAGCCGGCCGCGGCCACCATGGTCGCCAATCTGCAGGCCGATCACGAGGCGATGGTCCGCACGCTGCGGGCCGATCTCGAGACGGTGATGGAGAAGCACAACGACGCGGGCACCAACGACTTCCTCACCGGCCTGATGGAGAAGCACGAGAAGATGGCCTGGATGCTCCGCTCGTTCAACGAGAAGTAGGTCGCTGCATGCCGGAACCACCACGGCGCGGGCGGGCCGCGAGGCCGTCCGCGCCGTTCTTCATTCGTCGAGCTGCCGCTGGATCTCCCGCGTGACGCGCGTCGCCTCGTCCGGCTCGCCGGTCATGGTCAGCGGGACCGCGGTCGGGCTCCACGGCGTCCAGCGCCGACGGGTCGACGCCGGGAACAGGATCACGCTCGGCGCTCCCATCGCGGCGGCGAGGTGGCTCACGCCCGAATCGCCGCCCAGGTAGACGCGCGCGGTTGCGAGCACGGCGGCCAGCGTGGGAAGGTCCGGCTCCACGAGGCGCGCCCAGGTCGTCGGGAGATGCGCCATCAGCGCGTCGGCCGCCGCGACGTCGGCGGGGCCCTGGTGGACGACGACCGGCAACGGACGCCGTGCGGTCACCGCCCGGATCACCTCGGCGAACCGCTCGGCCGGCCATTGCTTCCACGCCGCGCCGCTGCCCGGATGCACCACGAGCGTGGCGCGCGCGGGTGTCGGCCCGGCGAGACGGAGCGGGCCGGGCGGCTCCGGCACGCTGACGCCCCACGGCGCGAGGGTGGCGATCAAATGACGCCACACCGGGATCTCCTCCTCGGGCACCGGCGGCGCCACGATCGTCTCGCGCGCGAGCGAGGCCAGGCGCTCGCGATAGAGGGGCTCGCGCGAGCCGAACCAGGAGACGACGCGATCGCCGCGCGCGGCCAGCGCGGCCAGCGGCGCGGGCACCGGTTCGCGGGTGAAGAGCGCGTCGAGGCCGAGCGCGTCGAAGCCGCGCGCCTCGTCGACCACGTCGAGCGCGACGAGCAGCCGGCCCAGGCGCGGCTGGCCCACGAAGACGAGCGGCGCGGTGGCGCGGAGGCCGCGCAGCGCGGGCACCGCCTGCAGCACGTCGCCGAGCGCGCCGGGATGGATGATCAGGATGCCGGATTGCACTTGACCTCTCGCGCGGCGGCCCGTAGCATCCAGCCACCATGAAATTCGCGCTCTTCCAGGGAATGACCGGGCCGACGTGGGACGAGATCCTCGCGCTGTGGCGCTACGCGGATCAGGCGGGCTGGGACGCGGCGTGCGTCACCGATCACTTCATGCCCAATACCGCGGATCGGGTGGGCGACACGCTCGAGTGCTGGACCGCGCTCGCTGCGCTGGCCGCCGAGACTCAGCGGATGCGGGTCGGCACCATCGTGAGCGGCAACACCTACCGGCACCCCGCGCTGCTGGCCAAGATGGCGGCCAACGTGGACATCATCTCGCGCGGCCGGCTCATCTGCGGCATCGGCGCGGGCTGGCAGGAGAACGAGCACCGCGCCTACGGGATGGATTTCTACAGCACCGGCGAGCGGCTCAAGCGGCTCGACGAGGCCTGCCGCGTGCTCAAGGCCCTGTGGACGGAGACGCGCGCGAGCTACAAGGGCCGCTACTACCAGCTGGACGACGCGCCCCTGATGCCGAAGCCGGTGCAGCGGCCGCACCCCGAGCTGATGGTGGGCGGCGGCGGCGAGAAGGTCACGCTGCGCATCGCGGCTCAACACGCCGACCACTGGAACGTGTGGGGCGGCCCGGCCACGCTGACGCACAAGGGCCGCATCCTCGACGAGCACTGCGCCCGGGTGGGCCGCGATCCCAAGCAGATCCTCCGCTCCGCGGTGATGGTGTTGGCGTTCGCCGACGACCGCGCCGGCGTCGAGCGCGCGGAGCAGGCCTACATGAAGCGGATGGGCGCGGACGCCGAGAAGGCGCGCGACACCGTGCTGGCGGGCAGCCCGAGCCAGATCAAGGACAAGCTCGGCGCCTTGCAGGCCGCCGGCGTGGGCATGCTGTTCATTCCGACCTTCCTGCTCCCCGCCGATCGGCGCCCCACGCTCGATCGGTTCATGGCCGAGATCGCGCCCGCTTTCTAGTCGGAGGGGGCCTCGACAGCCCCCTCCGAGCCTCCCCCAAACCGCAGGGTGGCGCGGGCGCAGCCCGCGCTCGAACGGAGGGTAGTCACACGCTCTTAGCGTAGCCCGCCGCGCTCGCGCCACGCTCCATCGTGGCGCGGTAGTGGGCCGCGATCTCGGCGAGCGAGGCGATCCACACCCGCGGGGTGTGGCGCACGTGGTCCATCAGCTCGCGCAGGCAGGCCAGTCGCGACGGCCGCCCGATGATCTGAGGATGGAACGTGAAGTTCGTCATTCCGCGCGCCTCCGCGATGCCCTCGAACTCGGTGAGCCAGCCCTGCAGCACCGGTCCGGGCGGCTGCATCGACCGCTGCCCGGTGAACATGAAGTACGGCGCGTCGTCGAGGACCCACGAGACCGGGATCTCCACGATCCGGCGGCCCCCCACCGCGTCGTGCAGGTACGGGGAGAGCCGATCCATCATGTTCGACGAGTAGGCGAAGCCGTGCTTGACCAGCAGGGCCACGGTGGCCGCGGACAGCTGCCAGGCCGGCGCGCGATAGCCGACGGGCCGCGTCTTGCCCAGGCGGGTGAGCACCTCGACGCTGCGGACGAGGATGGCCTCCTCGCGGTCGGGCGGCAGATCGCTCACCCGCTCGTGCTCGTCGCCGTGGCAGCCGATCTCGTGGCCCCCGTCGGCGATGGCGCGCACCGCGTCCGGATAGTGCTCGGCCACCCAGGCCGGGATGAAGAACGACGCGCGGATCTCGTGCGTGCGCAGCAGCGCGAGGATGCGGGGCAACGCCTCCACCGGGCCGAAGCGGCCCTGCGACAGGGCCACCGGCTCGCTGACTCCGCGCGCCATCCACAGCGTCTCGGCGTCGAGATCGAAGGTGAACGCGCAGGCGGTGCGCGCGTCGTTGGGCCAGCGGGGCGGCGCGGGCGGCTCGAGGGCCATGGCGCGCGCATTGTAGCCGATGACGCGGGAGCGGACCAGCGCGCCGAGTGAAAAATCCGCGTACGGTATAGTGGAACTCCATGGGTGGCTCGACGGAGATCATCCGGCGTCTCGAGGACAGCGTCGGCCGGACCCTGGTCGGCAAGGCCGAGGTCGTCCGGCTGGCCGTCATCGGCCTGGTCGCCCGCGGCCACCTGCTCATCGAGGACGTGCCCGGCGTGGGCAAGACCACGCTGGCCGCCGCGCTGGCCCGGTCCATCGGCGCCTCGTTCCAGCGCATCCAGTTCACCTCCGACATGCTGCCCTCCGACGTGCTGGGCGTCACGGTGTGGGAGCCCAAGAGCGCGGAGTTCGTCTTCAAGCCGGGGCCGCTCTTCACGAACATCGTGCTCGCCGACGAGATCAACCGCACGACGCCCAAGACGCAGTCGGCCCTGCTCGAGGCCATGAACGAGGCGCAGGTCTCGCTCGACCACTCGACGTATCCGCTGCCGCGCCCCTTCATGGTGCTGGCCACCCAGAACCCGCGCGAGTACGAGGGCACGTATCCGCTGCCGGAGTCGCAGCTGGACCGGTTCCTGCTGCGCATCCGCATCGGCTACCCGGGCCCCGCCGACGAGAAGGCGGTGCTGCGCGGCGACGCCACGCCGCCGCCCGCCGGGCTCGCCCCGGTGGTGCTGGCCGAGGAGGTGCTGGGCCTGCAGGAGGCCGCCGAGCGGGTGCGGGCCGAGGAGTCGGTGCTCGACTACCTGGTGGCGCTGGTCACCGCCACGCGCCGCTCGCCGCTCCTCGCCCTGGGCGTGAGCCCGCGCGGCTCGCTCGCGCTGCTGCGCGCGGCGCGGGCCCGGGCGCTCGCCGACGGCCGCGACTACCTGCTGCCCGACGACATCAAGGACCTCGCGGTGGCCGCGCTCGCCCACCGGGTGATCGTGAAGGCTTCGGTGGCCGGCTCGGCCGCCGTCGGCATGGACGCCGAGGCGGCGGTCACGGCCATTCTCCAGGACGTGCCCGTCCCGCGGTAAAGCCGGCGGTGAAGCTGATCTGGTCGGCGCTCCTGGCCGCGATCCGGCCGCTGTTCCGCCCGCGCCGGACCATCAAGCCGACCCGCGACGGCTGGTGGTGCCTCCTGGTCGCGGTGGCGCTGGGCGTGGCCGCCATCAACACCGGCAACAACCTCCTCTACCTGCTGGTCTCGGCCCTGCTCGCCCTCGTGGTGGTCTCGGGCATCCTCTCCGAGCAGGCGATGCGCGGCCTCGCGCTGACCGGCGTCGTGCCCGCCGAGATCTATGCCGGGCAGCCCGCCGTCTTCGGCGCCCGCATCGTCAACCGCAAGCGCGCGCTGACCTCGTACTCGATCACGGTGGCGCTACTCGCGCCGGTGGCGCAGACCATCGAGTCGGGCCGGCGCTTCGTGTACTTCCGCCGCATCGAGGCGGGAGTCGAGCGGGTCGCGACGTGGGAGGAGACACTGCCGCGGCGCGGACACCATCGGCTCGCCGGCGTGCGCATCACCACCGGCTTCCCCTTCGGCCTCTTCGTGAAGGCGAGCCGCCCCGCGCTCGTCGACGAGGTGCTGGTCTTCCCGGCGGTGCGACCGATGTCGGCCCAGACCCTACGTGACCTGGGCGAGCAGGGCGACGCGACGGCGCGCCGTCGGGGCCGCGGCGACGATCTCTACGACCTGCGCAACTACCGCTCGGGCGACGATCCCCGCTTCATCCACTGGCGCAGCAGCGCCAAGGCCGAGACCATGATGGTGCGCGAGCCGGAAGCCGACACGAGCCACGACGCGCGCCTGGTGCTGGTGGGGCGGGGGCGCGCGGGGAGCGACGCGCTCGAGGCCGGTCTGTCCGAGGCCGCGTCCGCCGCGGTGGCCCTCGTCCGCGCCGGTGCCAGCGTGGCGCTGGCGGGGCCGGGCGTGCACGTGCCGCTCGGCCACGGCCGTCCGCACCTGCGCCGCGTGCTCGCCGCGCTCGCTCTCTACGACCCGGCCGGATCGCCGGCCGCAGGCGACGCGCCCGTCGCCGACACGGCCGCCGCGCTCGACGCCGGTCGCCACCGCCGCCGACTCCGCGAGATCCGGATCCCGCTCGCCTGACATGCCCGCGCTGCTCGCCCTCCGCCTGTTGACATACCTCATGGTGGGCACCGGCGTGGCCGCGCTCTACGGCGCCGGGCTCATCGGTCCGGTGGGGGCGGCGCTGGTGGTGGTCGCGATCCTGGTGGGCTGGGGGCACGAGCAGGCGCGCGAGCGCGGGGCGGTGCGGCCGCTGCTCGGCTGGAGCCTGGTGGCCACCGCGGCGGTGGCGGTCACGGTGGACCTGTTCTATCTCGCCTACTCGCTCCTCGACGGCATGGTCCACCTCCTGCTGTTCCTGATCCTGCTGCGCCTGTTCGTGCGCCGCGGCCTGAAGGACCTCCGCGACGCGGGGCTGCTCTCGTTCTTCATGCTGGTGGCCGCCGCGGCGATCAGCTTCAACCCGAGCTTCCTGTTCGTGTTCTTGCTCTTCCTGATGCTGGGCACCTCGATGCTGATGCTCAATCACGTGGTGACCGAATTGGACCAGGCGGGCCAGCGCGGGACCACCGACCCCACCACCCGCCGCGTATTCTTCCGTGGCCCGCTCACGCGCGTGAGCCTGGTGGCCGCCGCCATCACCTTCTCGCTCGCCGGCGGCCTCTTCTTCATCATCCCGCGCGTCGGCCAGGCCGCGCTGCCCTTGCGCGCGCAGGTCGGGCGCATGGTGACCGGATTCTCGGATCGCGTGGATCTGGGGAGCTTCGGCGACATCGAGAACGACCACACCGTGGTCATGCGCGTCTACCTCAGCGACGAGCGGGTCGATCCCGCCCGGCTGCCCACCCTGCGCTGGCGCGGTGTCGCCTTCGATCACTTCGACGGCATCACGTGGTCGGGCATGTCCGCCCCGCGTCGCTTCCTCCGCCGGGATGTCGCCGGCGACTTCGGCGTCGGCCTGCCCGAGACCCGGACCCCGGCGCTGCGGCAGGAGATCTACCTCGAGCCGATCGGCACGGACGCGCTGTTCGGCGCCCCGCGCGTGCTCCGCATGGAGCTGCGCGCCCCCGCGCTGGTGATGGACGACATGGGGGGCCTGTCGACCTCGCACGCTCCGGCGCGGCTGCACTACCTGGTGGAGTCGGAGGTGGAGCCGCCCGATCGTCGCGCGCGCGCCAAGGCGACGCTGTCCTCGGCGGAGCGGGCGCGCTACCTGCAGCTGCCCGCGCTGTCCCCCGAGGTCGCGCAGCTCGCCCGGGCGATCCGCGCCGGCGCGGCCGATCCGCAGACCGCCGCGGAGCGGATCAGCGCCCATCTCAGCACGAGCTATCGCTACTCCCTCGCGCTGAAGCGACAGACCAGCCGGCCGCCGCTGGAGGAGTTCCTCTTCGTGCGGCGGTCGGGCAACTGCGAGTACTTCGCGGCCGCGCTGGCGGTGATGCTGCGCAGCGAGGGCATTCCGAGCCGCGTGGTGGCGGGCTTCCAGCAGGGGGAGTGGAACCCCTACGGCCGCTACTTCATGGTGCGGCTCAGCGACGCCCACTCGTGGGTCGAGGCCTACATCGACGGGCGCGGCTGGGTGACGTTCGATCCGTCGCCGCGCGGCGAGACCACCGTCGAGACGCTGCCGGGCTCCATGTCGCTCTATTTCGACGCCGCGCGCATGCGCTGGTATCGCTACGTGGTCAACTGGAGCCTGCGCGATCAGGTGCAGATCGCCCAGGCGGTGCATCGGGGCGCGACCGACTTCCGCCTCGGGTTCTCCCTGCCGCGGCACTGGGGGAACCGCGCGACGCTGCTCGTCGTGGGCGGTGTCGCGGGCCTCGGGCTCCTGGTCTGGTTCGTGCGACGTACCGGGCCGGCGCGGGGCCGGAGCCGCGCGGGCGCGAGCATGCCCGCGTTCTACGGGCGCGCGCTCCGGCTACTGGCTCGCCGCGGCCTCTTTCCGGGCGCTTCGGAGACCGCGCGTCAGTTCGCGTCGCGCGTGGAAGCGGCGGCGCCGGAGCGCGCGGAGGCCTTCTCCCGCATCACCGAGCACTACGAGCGCACCCGCTTCGGCCGCGCGGCCCTGACCGAGAGCGACCGGCAGGACCTGACCCGCGCGCTCGCCGCGCTCCGCGCCCGCCGGGCGTGATCTCGCTTTCCTGGCCGGCTCCGGGACGGTACAATCTCGGCCCGAGCTGCGGAAGGTGGCTGGTCAGCGGCCATTCAGGGAGCAATCTTCATGAACGAAGTCCGTGACGAGGTGACCAGACCAACCCGGCGAATCCTCCACACCACCGATTTCTCGGCGGCCAGCGAGATCGCGTTCGTCCACGCGCTGAAGCTCGCGGTCGCGGCCCAGGCCGAGATCGACGTGCTCCACGCCACCGCCGAGCGGACGACGGAGACCTGGACCGAGTTCCCGGGGATCCGGGACACGCTCCGGCGCTGGGCCGGCGACGGGCCGCCGGTCGACGCGACGGTCGCGCCGCGCGCGCATGGCATCCGGGTCGGCAAGATCATGGCGATCGACGGCGATCCCGTCCACGCCGCCGTCGGGTTCGTGCAGGAGCATCCGACCGAGCTGGTGGTGCTGGCCACCGAGCAGCGGCGCGGAATGGCGCGGTGGACTCATCGATCGACGGCCGAGCCGATCGCGCGCGAATCGGGAGCGATGACGCTCTTCATCCCTGGGCAGGCCAGGGGGTTCGTCTCGTCGGAGACGGGGGAAGTCGGACTCGAGCGGATCCTGGTGCCGGTGGACCATGCCCCGTCGCCGCGCGCCGCCGTCGACGCGGTCGAGGTGCTGGTCCGAGGCCTGGGAGCCTCTCGCGTGACCGCGCGACTGCTGCACGTCGGTGAGGCGACCTCCGTGCCCGACGTTCCGCTGCCGCGTGACGCCGCGTGCGGGTGGGGCGTGACGACGCGCTCCGGCAGTGCGGTCGACGAGATCGTCGGGGCGGCGGACGCGTGGAACGCGGACCTGATCGTCATGGCCACCGCCGGACATGCGGACGTGCTCGACGCGCTCCGGGGCAGCACGACCGAGCGCGTGCTCCGGCTGGCGCGCTGCCCGGTCCTCGCGGTGCCGGCCGGCTCACGCGCGATGCGCCGATTGTTCTCGATCGTCTCCTGACGTCACGGACGACGCAGCCGGCGGTGCTCCACCAGCAGGCAGCGGTCCTGCACCACCTGGATGCCGGCCCGCGCCCATGTCTCGGCCGCCTGATCGTTGCGGATCCCCAGCTGTAGCCACACCACGCGCGGCCGTGCGGTCAGGATGTCGTCGATGTGGGGTGGGATGTGGTGCGGGCGGCGGAAGACGTTCACCATGTCCGCCGGCGGGGCCACGCTCGCGACGGTACGGTACACCGGCCGTCCCATGATCTCGGTGACCTCGGGATAGTAGACCGGCACCGGGACAATGTCGTAGCCGACCGTCGCCATGTACTCGGGCACGTAGAACGCGGGCTGATCGCGCTGCGCTTCGGTTTTCATCCCCAGCACCGCGATGCGCTGACACTCACGCACGATTCGCGCGATGTCGTCGGGCGCCGCCTTGAGGTTCTCGCGCCAGTCGCTCATGGCCCGAGTCTAGCACCTGTGCTAGCCTCGGCGCGGGAGGAGCACCCATGCCTGTGCGCATCACGCGCGTCTACACTCGCGCCGGCGACAAGGGCGACACCGCGCTCGTCGGCGGCCGGCGCGTGCCGAAGGACTCGCCGCGCATCGAGGCCTACGGCACCATCGACGAGCTGAACTCGATCGTCGGGCTTGCCCGCGCCTTCAATGCGGAACCGAAGAGGCCGAGCCGGAAATCGCGCTGGCTCGACGAGGTGCTGCGGCGGCTGCAGAACGAGCTGTTCGACCTGGGCGGCGAGCTGGCCACGCCCGCCGAGTCGTTCTACGAGGGCATGTTCCGGGTGGGCGCCGAGCAGGTGACCGCCCTCGAGCGCCTGATGGACGAGTGCCAGAAGGAGCTGACCCCGCTCAGGTCCTTCGTGCTCCCGGGCGGCGGCCGCGTGGGCGGCTTCCTCCACCAGGCCCGCACGGTGTGCCGGCGCGCGGAGCGGCGGGTGCTCGAGCTCTCGCGCGTCGAGGACATCGGCGAGTGGCCGCTCAAGTACGTCAACCGGCTCAGCGATCTGCTCTTCGTGCTCTCGCGCTGGGTCGGCAAGCACCTCGGGGAGACCGAGTATCTCTGGCAGCGCGGGCTCGCCGCGCACGACCGGAAGCGGTAGGTGGCCGAGGACTACCAGATCCGGCGCGCCGGGCCCGCCGACGACGCGGGGGTGGCGCGCGAGCTCGCCGCGTACTTCCGGTTCCTCGGCGAGGAGGTCGACGCCGCCGGGCTCGATCACGACGTGGCCGACTGGCAGACGGAGTACGACGGCGCGGCCGGGGTGATGCTGATCGTGATCGATCCCGCGGGCCGGGTGGTCGGGACCGCGGCGGTGCGTCGGCTCGCACCCGACGTCACCGAGCTCAAGCGCATGTGGCTCCGGCCGGATCACCGCGGCCGCGGCGTGGCGGCGCGGCTCATGGATCGCGTGCTCGAGGAGGCGCGCGCCCTCGGCGGGCGCGTGCTGCGGCTGGACAGCGAGGCGCGGCTCGAGGCCGCGGTGCGGCTGTACCGGCGCTACGGCTTCCAGGAGATCGCCGACTACAACGGCAACCCGCGCGCCGATGTCTGGATGGAGCGCGCGCTCGGGTAGCCGGAAGATGGGGTCAGGTCTTACATTCCGACATTTTTGAACGTCCGGAGACTCGTCTGGCGCGTTGAAAATGTCGGAATGTAAGACCTGACCCCGGGGCGATCGGATGGACGAGGCCAACTTTCACCGGGTGATCGCGCTGGTCGCGTTCGCCGGGACCTATCTCGGCCTCGCCCTGGGGCGCCTGCCGTTCCTGCGGGTGGACCGCACCGGCGTCGCCATCATCGGCGCCGCCGTCGTGGTGGTGAGCGGCGTGCTGCCGTGGGACCGCGCGGTCGCCGCGGTCGACGCGCATACGATCGTGCTGCTGTTCGGCATGATGATCGTCGCGGCCTACCTGCGGCTCTCCGGCTTCTTCCGCCTCGTGACGTACGCGGCGGTGCGTCGCGCGCACACGCCGGTCGGCCTGCTCGCGCTGGTCGTGGCGGCCGCCGGCATCCTGTCCGCGCTGTTCGTCAACGACGTGGTGTGCCTGGTGATGGCCCCCATCGTGCTCGACCTCGCGCGCCAGCTGCGCCTGCCGCCCCAGCCCTATCTCATCGGCCTCGCCACCGCGGCCAACGTGGGCAGCGTCGCCACGCTCACCGGAAACCCGCAGAACATGCTGGTGGGCAGCTTCTCGGGCATGGGCTACCGCACGTTCCTGCTGCGGGAGGCGCCGGTGGCGGTCGTCGGGCTCGTCCTCGTGTTCGCGGTGATCTGGCTCGCGTACCGGCGCGCGCTGCCGCCGATCCTGCCGGCGGGGAGCCTCGAGGAGCGGTTCGTGGTGCACCGGGCGCTGATGACCAAGACCATCGTGGCGGTGTGCGTGATGCTGGTGGCGTTCCTCGCCGGCGTGCCGATCGCCCTGGTCGCCATCGCGGGCGCCGCCTGCTGTCTCCTCACGCGACGGGTGAATCCGGACAAGGTGTACCGCGAGATCGACTGGGGGCTGCTCGTGCTGTTCGCCGGGCTCTTCGTGGTGATCGCTGGTGTGGAGGCGTCGGGCCTCACCGGCGTGCTCCTGGGCTGGGCCTCGGCGATCGGGCTCCATCGCCCGGCGGTGCTCACCGCGGTCACCGCGGTGCTCTCGAACCTGGTCTCCAACGTGCCCGCGGTGCTCCTGTTCAAGACGGTGATCCCCACGTTCGGCGAGCCGGTGCGCGCGTGGCTCCTGCTCGCGATGGCGTCGACGATGGCGGGGAATCTCACCATCCTGGGCTCGGTGGCGAACCTGATCGTGGTGGAGCAGGCGCACGGGGCCGGTATCCACATCGGCTTCGTGGAGCACGGGAAGGTCGGCGTGCCGGTGACGGTGCTGACGCTGCTGGCGGGGTGGTTGTTGCTTATCATCTAGTACGCGCGCCCCTCATCCTGCTGGGCCCCTCACCCGGCCCCCCCGCGGAGAGATGGAGAACCGGGATGTGCCCGCTCCCCTCCGGGGAGAGGGTAGGGTGAGGGGGAAGACGGCGGGCGCATAATCACTCCATGGCGCGGCTCTCCGATCTGGCCGCTCTTTGCGCGCGCGTGGCGGCGAGCCCGGGTCGACTCGAGAAGCGCCGTCTCGTGGCCGAGTATCTGCGCGCGCTGTCGCCCGAGGATCTGACCCGCGCCGTCGTCTATTTGAGCGGGCGGGCGTTTGCCGTCTCCGATCCGCGCGTGCTCAACGCGCGCGGGCTTCCGCCGCCGCCGGGCGGCGCGGCGGACGAGGCGCCGCTCACGCTGGAGGATGTCGCCCGCGTCTTCGGCGAGGTCGCGGCCGCCGCCGGCGCCGGCTCGCGGCAGCGACGCGAGCGGCTCCTGGCCGATCTGGCGGCGCGCGCCTCGGGGGCCGAGCGCGACCTGCTCCAGCGCATCATCTTCGGGGAGATGCGCATGGGGCTGTCCGAGGGCCTGGTGCTGGAAGCCATCGCGGAGGCCGCCGGCGTCGCGCCGGCACTCGTGCGCCGGGCGGCCCTCGTCACCGGCGACCTCACGGCGGTCGCGGCGCTGGCCCTCGGGCCGGATCCGGCCGCGCTGGCGGCCGCGCAGCCCCGCGTCTTCGTGCCGCTGCTCCCGATGCTGGCCGAGATCGCGGCGGGCCCGGCGGACGCGCTGGCCGCTCACGGCGGCGCCACCGCGATGGAGTACAAGTACGACGGCGCGCGGATCCAGCTGCACGCCGACGGCGACCGCGTGGCGATCTGGAGCCGGCGCATGTCCGACGTCACCCGGAGCCTGCCCGACATCGTCGCTCTCGCCCGCGATCACCTCTCCGGCGCCGCGCCGCTCATCCTGGACGGCGAGGTGGTCGCGCTCGACGCGGCGGGCCGCCCGCTGCCGTTCCAGGAGCTGATGCGCCGCTTCCGCCGCGTGCGCGGGGTGGAAGCGGCGGCGGGCTCGCGGCCGCTCACGCTGCATCTCTTCGACTGCCTCATGGCCGACGGCCGCGTGCATCTCGACCGGCCCTACGCGGAGCGCTGGAGCGCGCTCGAGCGCGTGACCGGCGGCCGCTGGCTGGCCGAGCGGGTGATGGTCGACTCGGTGGAGGCGGGGGAGGCGTTCATGGCCCGCGCCCTCGCGGCCGGGCACGAGGGCGTGATGGCCAAGGATCCGCGCAGCGCCTACGAGCCGGGGGGCCGCGGCAAGAAGTGGTTCAAGCTCAAGGCCGCGCTCACGGTGGACTGCGTGATCGTGGCCGCCGACCGCGGGTCGGGCCGCCGCGTGGGCTGGCTCTCCAACTATCACCTCGCGGTGCGGGACGGCGACGGATGGGCCGAGGTGGGCAAGACCTTCAAGGGCCTCACCGACCGCGAGTTCACCGAGATGACCGAGCGGCTCCAGGCGCTGGCCATCGGCGACGACGGTTACACGGTGCGGGTGCGCCCGGAGGTGGTGGTCGAGGTGGACTACAACGAGATCCAGAAGAGCCCGACCTATCCGTCCGGCTTCGCGCTGCGCTTCGCCCGCATCGCGCGCGTCCGCGAGGACAAGTCGCCGGCGCAGGCCACCACGCTGGAGGAGCTGCGACGGCTCTACGACCAGCAGTTCGCCACGAAGGGGCGCGCGGAGCCCTAGCAGGTCAGGCGGCCAGCTCCCGTCGCACCAGTGCCGCGCCCGCGCCGAGGGCCTGCAGCTTCGCCCGGGCCACCGCGCGGGAGAGCGGCACCATCCCGCAGTTGGTGCAGGGGAAGATGCGCGTGGGGGGCACGTGCTGCATCGCGGCGCGGATCACCGCGGCGACCTCGTCGGGCGTCTCCACCCGGTCGGTGGCCACGTCGACCGCGCCCACCAGCACGTCCTTGTTGCCGAGCAGGCCGATCAGCGCGATGGGCACGCGCGAGCCGGCGCACTCCAGCGAGACGCCGCCGATGCGGCTGGCCGCGAGCAAGGGGAAGGTCTGCTCGTACTGACGCCACTCGCCGCCGAGGGTCTGCTTCCAGTCGGTGTTGGCCTTGATGCCGTAGCCGTAGCAGATGTGCACCGCGGTGCGGCAGCGCAGCCCCTCGACCGCGCGATCCAGCGCGGCCACGCCCCAGTCGCGCACCTCGTCCATGTACACGTTGAAGGCCGGCTCGTCGAGCTGCAGCACGTCGAGCCCGAGCGCCTCCAGCTCGCGGGCCTCCTCGTTGATGAGGCGGGCCAGGTCCATGGCCAGGCGCTCGCGGCGGCCGTAGTGGGCGTCGTGGATGGTGTCCACGATGGTCATGGGGCCCGGCATCGTCAGCTTGAGGCGCTGCTTCGTGTTGGCGCGCGCCCAGCGCACGTCCTCGCCGTGGATGGAGCCGCGGCGCCGCACCGGGCCGGTGACGGTGGGCACGGTGGCCTTGTAGCGATCGGCGCGGATGCCGATGGTGATCATCCGCGAGAAGTCGATGCCGTCCAGCTGCTCGACCAGACCCCACACGAAGTGCCGCCGCGTCTGCTCGCCGTCGGTCACGATGTCGATGCCGGCCTGCTCCTGCTCGCGCAAGGCCAGGAGCACCGCGTCGCGCTTGCCCTCCTCGAGCGAGCGGCCCTCGAGGCGCCACGGGGCCCAGAGGGTGTTCGGGGGCGCGAGCCACTCGGGCTTGGGAAGACTCCCGGCGATGGTGGTGTCCAGCATGGATGGGCGGCATGGTACCATGACGCTCATGATTGGACGGAATTGCCTCCTGGTGATCGCGACGACGCTCTCGCTGGTCGGCTGCAGCACCGAGCGCGACCGGCAATGGTACAAGCCGAACGTCAACTACACGGTGGACGAGTTCAAGCGGGACCGCGACGTGTGCACGAAGAGCAACACCCTGGACGAGCAGTGCTTGAAGGAGCGTGGCTGGCTGCCGCTCACGAGCGACAAGCCGGCGGAAACCGGGCCCAAGCCGCCGTCCAACACCATCCGTGGGAAATACTAGTAAGCTCCGCGCCGTCATCTTCGATTTCGGCGGGGTGCTGTGGGACATGCGCTGGGACGTGGCGCGTGAGCTGGACCGCGCCCACGGCCTGCCGCGCTCCTCGGTCTTCGAGACGCTCTACCGCTGCCCCGCCTGGGCGGATATCGAGTGCGGCGTGGGCGATCCCGCGGCGTGGGCCGACGGCGCGCATCGCGAGCTCGAGCGCCGCGCCGGGCGCGCGCTGCCGCGGCTGCACGACGAGTGGCGCCGCGCGCAGGTCGCCATCGACGCCAACGTCGAGGTGGTTCGGGCCCTGCGTCCTCCCTATCGCTGCTCGGTGCTGAGCAACGCCGATCTCTCGCTGCGCGTCCGCCTCGAGCAGGAGCTGCGCTGGCACCATCTCTTCGACGACATCCTGGTCTCCGCCGAGGTCGGCATGGCCAAGCCCCGGCCGGAGATCTTCCAGCTCGCCGCGTCGCGGCTCGGCGTGCCTCCGGAGGCGTGCGTGTTCGTCGACGACTGGGACCAGAACGTCGACGCGGCGCGCGCGGTGGGCATGCAGGCGGTGCTCCACCGCGTGGACAAGGGCGACGATCTGCGCGGGCAGCTGACCGCCGTCGGCGTGGCCGTCGGGGCGTAGGAGGCGACATGGCCCGAACCGCGATCTTCCTGAACCCGGGCGCCGACCTGGCTCCCGCGATGGCCCTCGCGCGCCGGGCGGACGCGCTCGGCTACGAGAGCCTCTGGGTCACCCACGGCATCGGGCGCGACGCGCTGCTCACCCTGTCCGCCTACGCCCACGTGGCGCCGCACGCCGGGCTCGGCACCGGCGTCATCCCCATCTACCCGCGGCATCCCGCGCTCATGGCCCAGGAGGCGCTCACGCTGTCCGACATCAGCGGCGGCCGCCTGCGCCTGGGCATCGGCGTGAGCCACAAGTCCATGATGACGGACGCCCTCGGCCTGGACATGGCCCGGCCGCTCGAGGTCACCCGCGAGTACGTGGCGGTGCTGCGCCAGGCGCTCACCGGCCGTGCGCAGCACCAGGGCGCGCGCTATCGCGTCAACTGGCAGAGCGGATTGCCGAAGCTGCCTCCGCCGCCCCCGGTCCTGCTGGGCGGGCTCTCGCCGCGCATGCTCGAGCTGGCCGGCGAGATCGCCGACGGCGTCGTGCTCTGGCTGGCCTCGCCGGCCTACGTGCGGGACAAGGCGGTGCCCGCCATCCGGCGCGGGCGCGAGAAGGCGGGCAAGCCGCTCGACGGCTTCGAGATCGTGGCGGCGGTGCCGGCCGCGCTCACCGCGGACCGCGCGGCGTCGGCCGGCCAGTTTCGCGTCGAGCTGTCCCGCTATCTCGCGTTGCCGTTCTATCGGGCGATGCTCGAGCAGAGCGGCTTCGCGCCGGAGATCGCCGCGTACGACCGGACGCCCAAGCTAGAGTCGGTGCCGGATCGACTCGTGTCCGCGCTGGGCGGCATCGGCGACTTCCGCACCATCGCGGCGTTCGTCGCCGCCTATCGCGAGGCCGGCGTCACGCTGCCCGCGATCCGACCGATCGGGTTCCCGGACGCCACGCACTACGAGCCCACGGTGGAGGCCGGCGCGACGACATGATGTGGCTGCACGCCGACTTGCTGCTGCGCGTGCTGGTCGGCACCGTGCTCGGCGCGGCCATCGGCTACGAGCGGCGCCTGCACCGGCGGCCCGCGGGTCTGCGCACTCACCTGCTGGTGTCGCTGGCCTCGTCGACGTTCATGGTCGTGTCGACGCACTTCGTGTACTTCCAGCACTACCAGCGCCAGGATCTCGTGGCGGTGGATCCCTCGCGTATCGCGGCCTCGGTGGTGACCGGCGTGGGCTTCCTCGGCGGCGGTGCGATCCTGAGGACGGGGGTCAGCGTGCAGGGCCTCACCACTGCGGCGGGCCTCTGGCTCTGCGCGGCGATCGGGCTCTCGGCCGGCGCGGGCATGTACGTGGTGAGCGTGTTCTCCACCGTGCTCGGCGTCGTTGCCCTCACCCTGCTGCGCCAGCTCGAACACAAGGAGGATGACCGTGTCACCCGCCGCGTCTCGCTCACCCTGGGCGAGCCCGCGCCGACCTGGCCCGACATCATCGGCGCGCTGCGCGCGCGCCGGATCGCGATCACTCCCGGCGAGTACGAGCGCCGGATCGACGAGGGCTCGGTGGCGGTGACCTTCCAGGCCCACGTGCCGGTCGACGTGGCGCCCGAGGAGCTGATCGGCGCGCTCGAATCCCAGCCCGGGGTCCGCCGCGTCCGCGTCGAATCACCCTGACGGTCAGAGGGCCAGGCCGTAGGCGGCGACGCTCGCCTCCTTGCCCCGTAGCGCCAGCTCGCCGCACGACGTGGCCCGCACGCCCGGCGGCAGGGTGATCTTTCCCAGCACCGCACCCGAGACGACCAGATCGTGGCCGGTGCGCTTCGCGTACTCCTCGAGGCGCGCCGCGGTGTTGAGAGGGGCCCTGGCCATATCGCCTGCAGCATAGCCCGATCCGCCGCGGCCCCGGCCGGCGGCATGGGGAAATTCGGGTTGTGCAAGACTGGAAGAGAAATGCTCAGCACGATCCTGAAGCACGCTGCCCTCCCGGCGATCGCGCCGGCCGCGATCGTCGGCCTCTACTTCACGCCGGTGCTGCTGTTCGGATGCGTGAACCGTGGGCTCCTGGCACTGGCGATCGTGCTCCTCGCCGCGGCGGCGGCGTTCGTCACGATCGGGATCGGTTTCCGTGAGCGGGCGCGAGGCCGGTCGTCGGCCCGATGGCTGGTCTCGGCCATCATCCTCGCCACCCCGCTCGTCCTGATCCTGGGTCCGCTCGGCTGAGCCAGCCGGCGAGACACGCCGCCCCGCTTCTCCGGACATCAGCAGCGGCGCCCGAGCCACAATGGGGCGGGGAGCTCGGTGCGTTCGCCGCTACTGGAGGCGCCGGGCTGATGCTAGAGTGTCCGGCCATGTCCGGCGGTTGCCCGAGAGTGCAATGATGAAGGTCGTGGTCGTCATCCTCAGCGCCGTCCTCGCCCTGGGCTCGTTCAAGAGCGCGAAAGCTCTGGGCCTCTCGATTCCTCCGTCATTGCTGCTGCAGGCGGAGCAGGCGATCGAATAGACGGTCGCTTCACCTACGGCTTGCCCGCGAGCGCGCGCTTGAGCTGATCGAGGTGGTTGTCGTCGTGCCAGGCGATGAGGGCCACGAAGTCCTTCACGGTCATCCGCCCGCGCGTGGCGTGCACGCCGCCGCGGTCCCAGTGCTCCGGGCGCAGCCCGTGCAGGAAACGCAGCGTCTCCACGCGGCGGGTGCGGAAGGCGGCGAGCGCCTCGCCTGCGTCGTTGCGCTGGTACTGGCGGTCGACCGCCCAGCGGTCGGGCTCGGCAGGCTGGAAGCGCGGCTCGTCCATCTCCATGATGGCCTGGAAGCGCTGCATGAACGATTCCTCGGTGTCCCGCAGGTGGCAGAGCGTTTCCTTGGCCGACCAGCTCTTGTCGTCCGGCCGCTTGCCGAGCGCGGCGTCCGGCACGCCCTTGATGGCGGCCGCCAGATCGTTCGCGGTGCGCTCCATGCGCGCCAGCTGCTCTTCCAGACTCGCCATGAGGATTCCCCCGTCGGTGACCAGTTGATGGAACAGGTGCGATTCCCGCGCGTAGAAGCCCTGCGTGTGAAAGGAGTCGCCCAGCCGCAGCAAAGTATAGTCCACGTGGTGCCCCACCTCGTGGAGCAGCGTGCGGAGGAAGGTGCGGAAGGCCACCACGCGCTTGTGGCGCGCCGTCCGCATCCAGAGGGTGATGAGCGGCGGCTCCCCGGCCCGGTGCGTGGTCTCGTAGAGCCCGTGCAGCTCGCCCCAGTCCGCGTGCGGCCGCGCGGCCAGCACCTTCACGCGCACCGGCGGCGCGCCGAGGGCGGCGGCCAGGCCCAGGACGAGGCGCTGCGCGGCCGATTCGGTGCATGCGCGCTCGCCCCCGTCGAGCGCGCGGGCGAGCGCGGTGACCAGGGGCTGGAGCCGGGAGGGCTGCGCCAGCGGCATCGTCACGATGCCGTCGCTCTCGAGATAGATCGCCTGCTGGCGTCGCGAGAGGCGCTTGAAGTAGGCGAAGGGCATCCGCCTCTGGATGCTACCGCCGGGGGCGCGAAGGGGCAACTCTCGCGAGGCGCGGGTCTTGATGGTCTATAGAAATGTCCTCCCTAACTGTTCTGTAGTTGTGTCCTCCCATGGAGACATGGGAGACCGTGACGATGAGTCGGAAGGAGGCGCCGCGGGCTGGCCTGGTCAAGGCGGCCCTCGCGGGTCGCATCACCAATGCCCAAGGCGCTCAGGCCCTCGGCATGTCGCGTCGGCAGTTTCGGCGGCTCAAGGCCCGCTATCGGGAGGCCGGGGTCCGCGGGCTCGTGCATCGCCTGCGCGGGCGCCCGTCGTCGCGGGCCGTGGACGTCGAAGTGCGGGAGCGGGTGCGCGCGCTGGTCGACACCACCTACCGGGACCTCAACGACTGCCACGCCACCGAGAAGCTTCGCGAGGTCGAGGGCCTGGATATCAGCCGCAGCACCGTCCGCCGGCTCCGCCGGCGCGGCGGCCGGGCGGCCAAGCGCCGGCGGCGCCCGCCGCAGCACCGCGCCCGTCGGCCCCGGCGGGCCGCCGCCGGCGCCCTCGTCCTCATCGACGGCAGCGCGTTTGATTGGCTCGGCACCGGCACGCCCTGGTTGCTGCTCGGCGCCATCGACGATGCGACCGGCACCGTCCTCGCGCTCCACTTCCGGCCCGCGGAGGATCTGCACGGCTACCTCACCCTCCTCCGCGGCCTCGCCGAGCGCCACGGCCTGCCGGTAAGTCTCTATGGCGATCGCCTCGGCGTCTTCGTCCGCAATGACGCGCACTGGAGCCTCGAGGAAGAACTCCAGGGCGCGCAGCATCCCACCCACTTTGGCCAGGTGCTCCGGGACCTGGGCATCGGCTATATCGCCGCGCACTCGCCGCAGGCGAAGGGCCGCATCGAACGCCTCTGGGAAACCCTGCAGGATCGCGTCGTCGCCGAGCTCCGGCTGCGCGGTCTGCAGACCCTCGCGGCCGCCGAGGCCTATCTGCCGACGTATCTCTTGGACCACAACCGCCGCTTCGCGCGTCCGCCCGCCGTCGCCGGCGCCGCGTGGCGCCCGCCCCCGCGCGATCTCGCCGATCGCCTCAGCTGCCGCTACACCCGACGCGTCGCCCGCGACAACACCGTCCGACTCGGGCCACGCATCGTGCAGATCCCGCGCGGCCCGCACGGCCGCTCGTACGCCGGCTGTCGCGTGGCGCTGGCCGAATGCCTCGACGGCCGCCTGCTCATCTCCTACCAAGGCCGCCGCCTGGCCACCGCGCTCGCGCCCGCGCCCCCGTTCCTCCTGGTCCCGCAGCGCGCCGCCCGCCTCCGCGCCGCCAGGACCGCGGCGGCCGAGGGAGGCCCGTCTCGCCCCCGTCGTCGCTCCGAACCTGGTTCCCCCCTCGCGGCGCTCACCGCGCTGGCCCGGCATCTGCGCCGGCCCCCGCCCTCGCATCCCTGGCGGCGCCTCTTCTCCCGCCGCCAACCCGAACGCCCAGGCCCATTCACCCCGACCGAGGGAGGACATTTTCACTGAACAGTTAGGCGGACATTTCTACTGGACAGCGACACTCTCGCGAGGCGCGGGTGTATCGCTGAGTCCACGTCTTGCGCGCCGGCGCGGGCTCCGTCTAGCCTCCGGCGATGACCCTGCCGACGTCGCCGAAGCCGCCGCGCCTGCTGGACCGGGTGCGGGCGACGCTGCGGGCCCGGCACGGAAGCCTCCGCACCGAGAAGGCCTACGTCGGATGGATCCGCCGGTACATCCTCTTCCACGACAAGCGCCACCCGGCGGAGATGGGCGCGGCCGAGATCACCCGGTTCCTGAGTGCGCTGGCCCTCGAGCGGAACGTGGCCGCGTCGACCCAGAACCAGGCCCTGAGCGCCCTGATGTTCCTCTATCGCGACGTGCTCGAGCAGGACCTGCCGTGGCTGGACGAGATCGTGCGGGCCAAGCGGCCAGCCCGGATCCCGGTGGTCCTGTCGCGCGGGGAGGTTCACGGCGTCCTCGACGCCCTCGACGGGCCGGTCCGTCTCGTCGCGCTCCTGCTGTACGGCGCCGGGCTGCGCCTGCTGGAAGCCTTGCGCCTCCGGGTGAAGGACATCGACTTCGCGCGGAACCAGATCGCCGTCAGGGGCGGCAAGGGCGATCGGGACCGCGTCACGATGCTGCCCACCGCCGTCAGCCGCGACCTGGGCAAGCATCTCGAGACGGTGCGCGACCGGCACGAGGCCGACCTGCGCGCCGGCGCCGGCTGGGTCGAGTTGCCCTGGGCCCTGGCCCGGAAGTATCCGCGGGCCGGCCGCGAGTGGGGCTGGCAGTGGGTCTTCCCCGCCACGCGCATCTACCTGTACCGGGAGACGGGCCAGCGCCGCCGGCACCACCTGCACGAATCCGTCATGCAGCGCGCGGTGAAGGCCGCAGTGCGCAGCACGGGCATCGCCAAGCGCGCCAGTTGTCACTCCTTGCGCCACTCCTTCGCCACCCACCTGCTGGAGGACGGAGCCGACATCCGCACGGTACAGGAGCTGCTGGGCCACCGCGATGTGACCACCACGATGATCTATACCCACGTGCTGAACCGCGGGCCGGCCGGGGTCCGGAGCCCCGCCGACCGCCTGCTGTCGCCGTACTGAGCGACCAGGGCACCGGCCTGGGGCCGATCGACTCGAGACGACGGCAAACCGACGGCCGCCGCACTGGAGGCAAGTACCGCCAAACTGTCCCGTCAGATCACCTGTTCGTAACTATCCTGGTCTGTGTAACACTGGGCTCGTCGCCCGAGGCAATGAGCCAAGCTCGCGTCTCCATTGCCCGCTCACACAGTCCCGGCCGAGTCGCCGGCCGATCTATCCAGACCGCGCCCGCAGCGTTTACGCGTTATGCGGAACTAGATACTTCTCGTTAGCCAGACAGCGATGAGTTCTTCCGGCGAAGGCGAGATCAAGGTTAGCGCAGCGAGCGGAGTTGACGATGAGTTGGTCGCTGCCTTCAACCGTCTGATCCCCCAGCTGTCGCGGAGTGCGGCCGTCCCGACGCCGGCCGCAATACGAGAGATTGTAGAGGCGCCGGCGAGCACGGTGCTGATTGCCCGAGATGAGCGAGACCATGGACGAATCGTTGGGCTGCTCACGCTCGTCGTCTTCCGGATCCCGACCGGCGTACGGGCCTGGATCGAGGATGTAGTGGTCGACGAGGCGGTCAGGGGGCGTGGCGTGGGCGAAGCCCTAAGCCAGGACGCGATCCAGCGTGCGGTGGGGGCGGGCG